>NZ_KV804706.1:33246-138754 GCF_001811425.1 Peptoniphilus sp. HMSC062D09
TTTTCCCTAATAAATGCAGGCGATAAAATGAGCTTCACAACTGAGGGACTTTACTATGAAGTGAAAGACCTTGAAATAAATGCTATGAATCCAAGTAGGGCTGTGAGTAATGTTATGCTTGGCGACAAGGCGAAAGTAATTATAAATTACGGTTCAGCCTTTATAATTCAGTCGAGAGATTGATTACAATTTAAGATTAAATAGCAAAAACCAGTTCTGTGAAAACTGGTTTTTTTAATGCTCCTATATTTTATTTTTCTAATTTATAGTACATCTTGTAGTGTTTTATTGAGCCATACTTTCTCTTTAGATAAGTTATTTTTCGACTAATGCTAAAGTCCTTCTTGTTGTTAATTGTAAATTCGTAGCCATTTCTAAGAAGCTCATCAATGGTCTTGTGGTACTTTTCATTTGTGTACTCTTTTAAAAGTTTTGGATGGGCATTCATCCAAATTTTTGATGTTTCTTTATGGTAGTAGACTTCTTCTTCAAAACCTAAATCTAAAAGGTCTCTTATATAAAAGTCTAATACATTAACGCCACCAGCAGCCATGAAGTAATGACTTTGTGGAAGTCTCAAGTTCATTTCAAAGGCCTTGTAAGTGTTATCTCTTGCGTCATATTTTAAATCTATATTTGAGTAACCAGTGTAGCCAATGGATTCAAGTTTTTCTTTGTAAAATTTAAAAAGTTCTGGCATGTACTTCGTATAAATTGCATCGTTATTTCCAATTCTAAGTGGAAGTGGGTCGGCAAGAAGAATTTGTCCGTAAACCATCATTCGCACCTTGCCAGTCTTGTCGCAGTAAACATTAAAGGAAGCTTGGTTTGATGCAGGGCCAGGAATGTATTCTTGGACCAGCATTGTGCCCTCGTAGTGATTGTCGTCGTAAATAGTTTTTACAACGGATTCTAGCTCTTCGTAGCTGTAAATTGTGTAGACCTTGTACTTATTTGGGAAGGACAATTTTACATAAGAGATGGAGTCGTTAGGTTTAAGTATAAGTGGAAACTGTAAATCAAGTCCTTCAATTTCCTTTGAAGAATTTATAATAGCATATTTTGGATAGGGGATGCCCAGCTCTTGGCAAGACTTATAAAAGTCAATTTTATTTTCAAGCCTTGCGTTTAAATCACTTGAAGGCGTGTTGAACTTGTAATATTTTTTTATCTTTTCCTTGTTGTTGGAAAGAAGTTTTGAATATTCGTCGCCGCAAGGAATTGTTATTAAAGTTGCATCCTTATTTTCTTCAGCAAATTTCACCATTTCAGATACAAAAACTTTGTCATCAGAAAAATTTTCGATGATTTTTCTATCTAAGATGCGAGACTTATCTGTGGCAGGAAGAGCTTTTTGACAAAAAACTGTGGAAATCAAGCCGTAATTGTCATTTAAGATGCGGGCAATTCCATAGGCATTTTCGTCAGAGCCGAGAATTACAAATTTTACATTTAATTTTTTTATAATATCTTTAGAAATATTTTTCATGTTTCTCCTTTATAATCTATTTTTCGCCTTATCTAACATTATACACTAGAGATAAGTATTTTTTAAGCCTTCTGAGAAAAAGCCATATCTTTACTTTTCCAATAGTCTGCAATTTCTTTTATTTTTTCTTCAGTGACAATATCTTTATTCTTTTCCTTTAATTTTTTATCAATTTCAGAAATAACAGAAAGTTTGTCGGCACACCAAAGAGGCTCAAAAAGTTTTTTCTTTGGTGGATCGCCAGTTATTCTGTGGACTACAGTTTTATCGTCAATATTTTCTAAGGCATAAAGGATTGTGTCAATATATTCTTCTCTTGATAAAATTTTAAATTTTTTATTATTGTAGAGTTCATGTATTGGTGAGTCCTTTAAAATATATAAGTTGTGAAATTTTACTCCAAAGGGTGCAACTTCTTTTATGTATTTAATTGTATTTTTAAAGTCCTCTTGGTCTTCAAAGGGAAGTCCAAAAATTGCGTGAATTAAAAATAGTAAGTTTTCTTCCTTTAATTTATTTACAGTTTCATCAAAAACTTTGTGGGAGTAACCGCGATTTATTAGCTTAATTGTATCTTCCTTTACACTTTGCATTCCGAGTTCTAGCCAAAGTGTCTTTTTGTGGGAAAGGTCCTTTAAATATTTTATCTTTTCATCATCGAGACAGTCGCAGCGAGTTGCAATTGATACTCCAACTATGTCATCTCTATCTACGACTTCATCGTAAATATTTTTTAAAGACTCAAGAGAGCCGTAGGTGTTGGTAAAATTTTGAAAGTAGGCAATATAATTCTTTGCCTTCCATTTTTTCTCAAGAAATATTTTTTGAGAATCAATTTGCTGGGCTATGGAAAAATTTTTTGAGCCGGCAAATTCTCCACTGCCCTCATCAGAGCAAAAGATGCATCCAATATTTGAAAGCCTGCCATCTCTATTGGGGCAGGAAAAGCCACCGTCCAGAGAAAGTTTTACGCTTTTGCCAGAAAAATATTCACGAAAAAAATCATTAAAGGATAAAAATCGTCTCATTACAATAAATCACCTAATACATTATATATTTTTTTAAAAATTATTTCCATGACTTTGAATTTATAAAAAATACTATATAATATAATAAGAATTGAGGTTTTTATGGACTTAAAATTTAAAAATTATTTAATTTTAGCAGAAGAGTTTTTGTTAGAAGAAGACTGGGACAAGGCAGAGGATTTGTTACTTAAATCTTTGAAGTTTACAAGAGAAGAAGATCTTGATGAAAAAATCTCTGTCTATTTTGAGTTATCTGACATATATCTTAAAAAAGAAAATTATAGGGAGGCAAAAATTTATTTTGAAAATATTTTGAGCCTAAGGGAAATGGCTGGAGCCTACTATGGTCTTGCCATCACCAATGATTTTTCCAAGGGAGATATATCTTATTCAATAAAAAATTATAAAAAGGCAATTGAACTTGATGAAGATTATGACAGAGCTCATTATTATCTGGCTCATGCCTATGACAAGATTGGTGATACGGACCTTGCCATAGAAGAATTTAAAAAGGTTCTCGCCATAGATCAGTACGATTTTGTAACTTATAATGATTTAGGCTCAATTTATGAAATAGAAAATAAAAATGATCTGGCAGAAAAATTTGTAAAAAAATCTCTTGAGATAAAGCCAGATTATGGCAGAGCCCTTTACAATATGGGCGTTCTCTCAAAAAAGAAGGGTGACAATGACTTGGCTCTAAAATATTATTATGAGGCAATAGAAAAGTTTGAAGACCCCTTTTTATTTTTAAATATGTCTGCAGTATATATTGAAGAAAAAAATTATAAATCTGCTATAAATATTTTAGATAGAGGACTTTTGGATTTTCCAAATTCTGTAAATCTACATTATAATAAGGCTTGCTCCTTTTCTCTCTTAGGAGATGATAAAAGGGCAAGGGAAGAATTAAAAATAGCAATAGAAATAAATAAAGATGCCTATGAATGGGCAAAGACGGACGATGATTTACGTCATCTTGTAAAGGAGTTAAAATGATTATTATTAAGACAGAAGACGAAATAAAAAAGATGCAAGTTGCAGGAAAAGTTTTATCTGATGTGCATCACAAGCTTAGAGATTTTATTAAACCTGGTGTAAAAACTATTGAAATTGATAGATTTGTGGAAAATTATTTAAAGGAAAGAGGAGCCTATCCTGAGCAAAAGGGCTATGAAGGCTATCCTTATTCAATTTGTGCATCAGTAAATGATGAAATTTGTCACGGCTTTCCATCTGAATATGTCCTTAAAGATGGAGATATAATTACTGTTGACATGGTTGTAAATGTTGACGGATGGCTAGCTGACTCTGCCTGGTCCTATGAAGTGGGCGAAGTTTCAGAGGAAGCAAAAAAACTTTTGCGAGTAACTCGTGAATGTATGTACAAGGGAATTGAAAAGGCAGTAATAGGCAATAGGCTTGGAGACATTGGAGCTGCAGTTCAAAAACACGCAGAAGAAAATGGTTATTCTGTTGTAAGAGAGTTTGTAGGTCACGGCATTGGTCAAGAGATGCATGAAGATCCACAAGTCCTTCACTATGGAAAGGCTGGTCGCGGACTTAGACTTCAAGAGGGAATGGTATTTACTATTGAGCCAATGATTAACATGGGCAAGAAGGAGCTTACAATTGACGATAATGGTTGGACAGCAAGAACGGCTGATGGCTCTCTCTCTGCCCAATACGAACACCAACTTGCCATAACAAAGGACGGACCCATAATAATTACTGACCAAGGCGACTGTTGATAAATGAGAGGAGTCAATTTATTAAAGGGAGATATTTTTTCTGCACTGTTAAAGATGGCGTTGCCCCTAATGGGCACTGCCTTTGTGCAGATGGCATATTCCTTAGTTGATTTAATGTGGCTTGGAAGACTTTCCACAGGAGCAGTTGCTGCCGTGGGGACTTGTTCCTTTCTAGTTTGGATTGCCCAGTCCGTCACTCTCATTGCAAAAACTGGAATTTCTGTTGGACTTTCGCAATCCTATGGAAGAGGAGATAGGGATAGTGCAAGGGAAGTTTGGGTCTCTGGATTTATTTTAAATTTAATTTTTTGCCTAACTTTAACTATTTTATATATTTCCATGAGAAATAAAATAATTGGAATTTATAATCTTGATAGTGACGTCCACAAAATGGCAGCCGACTATCTTTTAATTGTAAGTGTAGGCCTAATCTTTACTTTTTTAAATCCAGTTCTCTCTGCTGCATTTTTCGCCAAGGGAAATTCCATAACACCCTTTAAAATTTCAATAATTTCACTTCTTATAAATTTAATATTGGACCCCTTTTTGATTTTTGGTCTTTCCTTTTTTCCAAAACTTGGCATAAGGGGGGCTGCTCTTGCAACTGTATTTGCACAAATGGTTTCAACGCTTCTCTACATCTATGTGGGCTATAAGGAAAGAGAAATTTTTGTGAGAACAAATTATTTTGAAATTCCTCACAAGGAGTACTTTAAATCAATTTTAGACTTGGGATTTCCTGCCTCACTGCAATCTTTGATTCACGCCATGGTTGGCATGGTTTTAAACAAGTATATTGCAAGCTTTGGAGCTCTTTATATTGCAGTCTACTCCATTGGTTCACAAATCGAATCCATATCTTGGATGACTGCTGACGGATTTTCTGTGGCCTTTTCTGCCTTCTTTGGTCAAAATTTTGGTGCAAAAAATTATGAGAGACTCCATCATGGTAGGAGAGAGGCAATGAAAATAATTAATATTATTGGAATTTCAACTTCACTTTTATTATTTTTCTTTGCCGAAAACTTATTTACACTTTTTATACCAAGAGATCCAGAGGCAATTATAAAGGGAATAGATTACCTAAAAATCGTTTCAATTTCACAATATTTTATGACACTTGAAATTGGTACAACTGGCATGTTAAATGGTCTGGGACTCACAAAATATCCTGCCATAAATGCCATGATATTAAACATATCAAGGATACCTCTTGCCCTGATTCTGATGCCAATTTTTGCAGCTAATGGCATTTGGATAGCCATGAGTTTATCCTCAGTCCTAAAGGGAATATTTTTAACTTTAATATATTATTATTTGCGTAATAAGACAGATGGCTTTAAAATAAATATGAAGACCTATGTTTGAAAGGAGAAAGAATGTTAAAACAATTTGAAAAACCTGCAGTAGGAGAAAAAATTGCAGTATTAAAAACTAATAAGGGCGATATAAAAATTAGATTATTTGAAGAAGCAGCACCTCTTGCTGTTGAAAATTTCATTTCACTAATTGAAGATAAATATTATGACGGAATAATCTTCCACAGGGTAATTGAAAACTTCATGATTCAAGGTGGGGACCCCTCTGGAACTGGTCGCGGCGGCGAAAGCAAGTGGAAAAAACCCTTTAAAGACGAATTTAATTTAAATTTCAGAAACTTTAGAGGAGCACTTTCCATGGCAAATGCCGGACCAAATACTAATGGCTCACAATTTTTCATTGTGCAAGGAGATAAACTAAGTGAGGACATTTTATCTCAAATGAGAGATGCAGGCGAAGATAGAGGCTATCCAGAAGAAATTGTTGATGCCTATGAAGAAGTTGGCGGTGCTTTTTGGCTAGATGGTAAGCACACTGTTTTCGGACAAGTTTTTGAAGGAATGGATGTAGTTGATGACATTGCTAAGTCCAAGGTTGGCTTTATGGATAAACCTGTCTTTGACATTGTAATTGAAGAAGCTCTTGTAAGAGACTATCAAGGATAAAATTATGCATCAATATAAAGGAAGAATGATTTTACACACTGGGTCCATGTTTTCTGGGAAGACTAGCTCTCTTGAAAAGGACCTAAAGAGATTTTCCATTGCAAATTACAAGACAGTTGCCTTTAAGCCAAAGATTGACAAGAGGTATTCCAGAGAAGAAATTGTAACTCACGATAAAATTTCTTTTAAGGCAGTTGAAGTTGAATCTGTAGAAGAAATTTTAGATTTCGTAGAGAAAAATTCTCCAGAAGTTATTGGCATAGACGAAGTGCAATTTTTAAAGGACGAGCCAGCCCTTGTTCTTGAAGATTTGGAAAAGATTCTTGAGATGGGAATTACTATTGTCATGGCAGGTCTGGACATGGACTACATGGCAGAGCCCTTTGAAATAGTAAAAGAAATAATGCCAAAGGTGGACTACCTAAACAAGCATCACGCCGTTTGCAAGAGATGCGGCACAGATGCCTGGGTGTCTCACAGAAAAATCAAGAGCGACAAGAGAGTTGAGCTGGGAGCAGTGGAAGAGTACGAACCACTTTGCAGGTCCTGCTATAGAGTCGCTAGGGCAGAAGATAAGTTAAAAGAAAACCAAGAAAAATTTTTATAAAGTCTTGACAGCCTCTAATCATTTGATTAAAATTTAATTAAATGATTAGAGGTGATTTTTTTGACTCCAAGAGAAAAAGAAATTATAAATCTTTTGAAGAAAAATCCTGGAATCTCGCAACAAGAAATTGCTGATGAATTAAAGATAACAAGGTCTGGTGTCTCCACTCACATCAATAACCTAATGACATCTGGATATATTTTAGGTAGGGGATATATACTTAGGGAAGACTCCTATGTGGCAGTCCTTGGTGGCTGCAACATGGACATCACTGGTTACTCCTTTGACAATTTAAGGGGCAGAGATTCAAATCCAGGGAAAATTGAATATTCTAGCGGCGGCGTTGGAAGAAATATTTGCGAAAATTTGGCAAGGCTTGATGTCAACACAACTTTTCTATCAGTTTTGGGTAAGGATGATGCTGGCAAAAACATTTTAGCTGAGCTAAATAGGATTAATGTAGATACTTCCAAAATTTTATTTGCAGAGGGGATAACTCCTCATTATCTTGCAATTTTAGATGAGGACAAGGATATGTTTGTGGCAATTTCTGACATGGATCTCCTAAAAAATATTGATGCGGACTATATTGATAGGAACAAAAAAATTATTGAAAATGCAGAATTTACAATAATGGATACAAATCTTGAAGAAAAAACTTTGGACTATGTCCTAAAAAATTTAAAGGGAAAGTTTTTAATTGACGGAGTTTCCACGAAAAAGGTAATGAAAATAAGAAATTTATTGGATAAAATTCATTTCTTAAAGGTAAATATTTACGAGGCTCAAGCTCTAACAGGTCTTGAAACAGAAAACATTGATAGACTTGGAGAAGACTTAATAGCAAAGGGCCTAGAAAGTCTTGTCATTACTGCTGGAGGCAAGGGCGCCTTTTATTTTGAAAAAGATTTTAAAATGATGAGAAAGCCAAAAGAAGTTGACGTTGTAAATGCCAGTGGAGCAGGAGATGCCTTTATGGCTGGCTATGCCTATGGTCTTTATAACGATTTTGATATAGATAAGAGAATGAAGGCGGCTGAAGCTGCTGCAAGGATTGCACTAAAAAGTGCTGATTCATGTTCCAAGGACATGAATGAAAATAATTTAAAGGGAGAGATTTTATGATTAGTAATGAAATGTTAAAAAAATATGTTGAGTATAGCGACGAAGTTAAAAAAGCAATGGAAGAGGGAAAACCAATAGTTGCCCTTGAATCTACAATTATTTCTCACGGCATGCCTTATCCACAAAACATTGAAACAGCTAAGGCTTGTGAAGAAATCATTAGAGAAAATGGAGCTGTTCCTGCGACAACTGCAATTATCGGCGGAAAAATTAAAATTGGTCTTTCTAATGAAGAGTTAGAATTTATGGCGACATCAAAGGACATCATAAAGGCATCAAGAAGGGACTTTGCCTATATAGTTTCTCAAGGTCTAAATGGAGCTACAACAGTTGCATCAACAATTATTGCATCAAGACTTGCCGGAATTAAAATCTTCGTAACTGGAGGACTTGGTGGCGTTCACAGACATGCTGAAGTAACTTTTGACATATCAAGAGACCTTGAAGAATTAGCAGCAAATGACATTATGATTGTTTGTGCAGGTTGCAAGTCAATTCTTGACATTGGACTTACTCTTGAATACCTTGAAACTAAGGGCGTGCCAGTATTTGGATATCAAACAGATTATATGCCAGCTTTCTTTACAAGAAAAAGCGAATTTAAGGTTGACTACAATATAAAAAATCCAAAGGAAGCAGCAGAAGTAGCTAAGACTCAATGGGAATTAGGACTTCAAGGTGGCATCCTTCTTACAAATCCAATTCCTGAAAGTGATTCCATGGATGAAGAAAAAATTAATACTGCAATAGAAAAAGCTTTAGTTGAAGCAGAAGAAAAGGGAATTCACGGCAAAGAAACAACTCCTTTCTTACTTTCAAAAGTTCTTGAAGTTACTGAAGGTAAGTCTCTTGAAGCAAATATTGCCCTTGTAAAAAATAATGCGAGATTAGGTGCTGAAGTTGCAAAATACCTATATTAATCCTAAAAAAGTTTCAGATTCAAAAGTAATTTTTACGTATGGAGTAATGCCAACAGATTTAAACACTGGCGGCACCATGTACGGACCAAGACTCTTTGAGATTGCTGACCACAGCTCTGGAACTTGCGCCATAAGACACACTAGGGGAAGGGTTGCAACAATTTCTTGTGACAATTTGACTTTCTTAAAGCCAATTAATCAAGGAGACTTTTTAACTGCAACAACATTTATTTCTGGAGTGGGAAATTCTTCTGTTGAAGTTTTTACCAAGTTTACCAAGGAAGCGCCCATGACAGGTGAAACAGAAGTAGCAGCTTTTTGCTTTTTGACTTTTAAGTGCAAGGGGACTGATCCAGGAAAAATCCCAGGAATTATTGGAGAGACTCTTGAAGAGAAAAAAATAATTGAAGGCTACGAAGCTAGAAGAGAAATAAATAAAATAAGACAAAAAAATAATAAAGAATTAAGAGAAATTTTAAAATAAAAGAAAGCTGTAAGTAACAAAAGTTATTTACAGCTTATTTTTAAATCTTAATCAAGTTTTATTGAAGAAAATAATTTTTTAGTGTATTCATTTCTATCTGGATTTCTCAATTCTTCTGTCTCAAATAAGTCCACAAGTTCGCCCTTGTAGAGGACGCCAATTCTATCGCACAGGTAAGAGATGACATTTAAGTCGTGAGAAATAAATAGACAAGTAAAATTATATTCTTCTTGCAAAGATTTTATCAAATTTAAAATTTGTGCCTGGATACTCACATCTAGTGCCGAAACGCCCTCGTCAATGATTAAAAACTCTGGATCAATTATAAGAGCTTGACCTATGGCAATTCTTTGCTTTTGACCACCAGACAAACTGCCAGGGTATTGATTTAAAATATCTTCTTCTAGTTCAATATCTCTTAAAACTTTTGAAACTCTTTGGTTTTTTTCTTCTTCACTATATAGATTGTGAATATTTAAAATTTCCTTTAAGGCAAATCCTATTGTCTTCTTTGGATTTAAAGCTGAATAGGGATTTTGAAATACCACTTGCAGCTCTTTTCTGTACTTAAAGAGCTCTTCTTTAGAAAAATTTGAAATATCTTTACCCTTAAAAAATACTTTTCCTTGGTCGGCTTTTATTAGCCTTAAAATAATATTTGCAAGTGTGGTTTTGCCTGAGCCACTTTCACCAACTAGACCAAAAATTTCACCCTTGTAAATGGAAAAACTGATGTCTTTTAAGGCAACATTTTCTTTTTTCCTAAATAATAGAGAAGAAGATTTATAAATTTTTCCAATATTTTCAATCTTTAGTATTTCTTCCATTTTCATCTCCAAATAAATGACAGTGCACTATGTGTCCATTGAAATTTGTACTTTCAGGGAATTTTTCCTTGCAAATTTCCTTTGTAAAGTCACACCTATCCCAGAAAGGACAAGCCTCATTGCTTCTATTTTTAAGTGCAGGGACCTTTCCTCTGATGTTGTAAAGCTTTTCGCCTCTTTTTTTATAAGAAGGAACAGCTTTTATTAAGGCCTTTGTATAAGGATGCAGAGGATTTTTTATTAGCTCAGGAGTGTCTGCGCTTTCTACAATCCTTCCAGCATACATAACTAAAACTCTTTTAGAAATTCTCTCAATCAAATTTAAATCGTGAGAAATAAAAAGAATTGCACCATTGTAAAGTTTACTGATGTCTTCAAAAAGTTCAATAATTTGCTTTCCAATATTTGCATCTAGTGCTGTAGTTGGTTCATCAGCTATTAAGACATAGGGGTTGGCAATAAGACTCATTGCAATTACGATCCTCTGTTGCATACCGCCAGATAATTCATGAGGGTACTTATTGTAAACTGCTTCACTATCTCTCAAACCACATTTTTCCATAGTTTCAATGACAATTTTTTTATTCTTTTCCTTGGGAAAGTCATAATGAATTTCTAAAATTTCCTCAATTTGTTTGCCAACTTTTTGAAGTGGATTAAGAGCAGATCCTGGTTCTTGAAAAATTGTGGAAATAGATCTAGCCCTATATTTTTGCCACTCTTTTTCAGACATATTTAAAACTTCAACATCTTTTAATTTACAGGAGCCAGACAAAATGTGAGCATCAAGACTTTGTATTCCCAAAATAGTTTGTGTAGCAACAGTTTTGCCGCAGCCGCTTTCACCAACTAGACCTACAAAATCTTTTTCGTATAGATCAAAACTTATGTGGTTTACAGCATTTTTTAACTCTCCATTTATTTCGAAGGCAACTGTTAAGTCCTTGACTTCTAATAATTTATTCATCCTTTTTTCTCCTTTAGTCTCTTATTTCTGAAATTTTCACCAAACAAAGTAAAGCCAAGGACTAAAAGAGAAAGGTTTAGACCTGAAAATATAAAATACCAAGGTGCTTGAGTAAAATAAGCCTGAGATTCTTTTAACATTCTTCCCCAAGAAGGATGAGGAGGTCTAACCCCCAAACCTAAGTAGGAAAGTCCTGCTTCAGATAAAATTGCAGATGAAATAGAAAGTATAATTGCAACCATAAGTTGATTTTTTATATTTGGAAAAATATGATTTTTTGCAATATAGAAGGGACTGCCACCTTTTACAATAGCAGACTTCACGAAAACAGATTCCTTAACTTGTAAGAAACCACTCCTGACAACTCTTGCAAAGTAGGGGATGGACATAGTTCCTATTGCTATAATTGTGTTTAGAATTCCTGCTCCAAAGACAAAGACGAGCATCATGGCAAATAGAATGCCAGGAAAGGCCATTAGTGAATCTATAAATCGCATCAAAATTTCATCAACATTTCCACCAAAATATCCAGCAGATGCCCCAATTATTGAACCAAAGACCAAGGCAAAAAATACAGTTCCAAAAGAAAGTAAAACTGTAATCTTCGTTCCTTCCATGATTCTCGACAAAATATCTCTTCCCATATTGTCTGTTCCAAAGAGATGTTCAAGGGAAGGAGACAAAAATTTGTCAGCTGTTACAATTTCATTGGGATTGTAGGGAGTCCAAAAAATTGAGATTATAAAAACTATAAGATATAGGATTAAAATTATTTTTCCGATTTTAATTGAAAGTTTATTTTCTCTAATCATATTAACCTCTTATTCTTGGATCTACAATTTTGTAGAGTATGTCTACGATTAAATTTATAAAAATTACCATAAAGGCAACAGCAAGAACTACTGATTGAATGAGAGGAAAATCCCTTGAAGATATTGATTGCACAATAAGTGAACCAATACCAGGAAGTGAAAATACATTTTCAACTATTAAGCTTCCTCCAACGCTGGATGTTATGCTAATGCCAATAATCGTTATAACTGGAATTAAAGCATTTCTAAGTACATGCTTATACAAAATGTCCTTTAATAGTAGTCCCTTCATCCTTGCAGTCCTCACATAGTCCTTGTTTATTTCATCTAAAATAGCTGACTGCATATATCTTATTATTGTGGCAATATTTGGTATTGCAATAGCAAGTGATGGCAAGAAAAACTTAGAAAGTTTTTGCAAAAAATTTCCACTCATTGCGTTGTAAGAAAGAGTATTAAACCATCCAAGCTTTACTGCAAATACATAAATGAGTAAAAAGGCAAGCCAAAAGGATGGTATTGAAATGCCAAGCTGTGTAATAGCTGTAATAATTGATGAATACCATCTATCTGATTTTGCTGTGATTTGAATTGACAAAGGAATGGCGATTATAAGTGACAAAAACAAGGAAAAGAATGTCAAATATAAAGTTACAGGAAGTTTCCTTAAAAAAAGGTCCTTAACAGGAACTTGGTATTTTAAAGAAGTGCCCATGTCTAGTTTTAAAATGTCCTTTATCCAATTTCCATATCTTACTAAAATTGGTTTATCAAGTCCCAGCTCTTTTTCAAGAGCTAGAACTTGAGCTTCATCTGCCTCTGTTCCTAAAATAATTTCCGCTGGATTTCCAGGAAGAACTTGAAATACAAAGAAAATTATTAAACTTACAAAAAATAGTGTAAGAAAGAGAGAGATGAGCTTTTTAAAAATAATTTTACTCATTTTCTAATTTTACATCCTCAAGATTTAATTTTTGAATAGGGTATTGGTTTAAGCCAGTTAAACCCTTTCTAAGTGCTTGATTGTTGTCTGGATCTGCAATAAATACAGAAGCAGCTTCTTCTGCTAGAATTTTTTGAGATTCTTTAATATTTTTTATTTCTTCATCTTTTGTAGAAGCTTTTTCTGCATTTGAAATGGCTGCATCGAAATCCTTAGACTTAAAGTTTATATAGTTCTTTTCATTTTCAGAAGTGTATCTTCCTAAAATTTGAACTGGATCAAGATAGCCAATAAAACCTACAACTGTTGCTTCATAATCTCTATCCTTATAAACTTTAGTTAGCCAAGATGAAAATTCAATAGGGTCAATTGTAACTTCTACACCAACCTTTTGAAGTTGAGCTTGAATAAGTTCAGCTGTGTTCATGTGGTATTTATAATCACTTGGAACAGTTAGTTTAAAGCTAAGTCCCTTTTCATAGCCAGCTTCCTTCAAAAGAGCTTTTGCTTTTTCAATATCATGTGGATAATATTCTCCCAAGTCTTCAAAATATTCCTTTAAAGCTGGAGAAAAAGATGAGAATAATTTTGTTGCCTTTCCTTCAGCTGCACTTTCAATAATTTCGTCTCTATCAATTGCATAGTTAAGAGCTAGTCTTACATTTTTGTCTTGGAAAGCTTTGAAGTCATTATTTAAGCCCATAACTTGAACCAAGTTTTGTGGGAAATTATTAATTGTACAAGCATCGCCAAGTTGATCGGCTTCTTCAGCAGAAATACGATCGGCTAAATCTAAATCCTTATTTTTTAGAGCCATAATCATAGTTTGTCTGTCAGTAATTCTTATTACTTCAAGATTTTCAAAATGAGCAATATGATCTTTTTTGTGATAATCTTCAAACTTTTTAAGTTTTAAACCTTCGCCTGGAGTGTAAGAAACAAATTGATAAGGTCCTGTTCCAATTGGTTTACTTCCATTATCTTTATAATCCTTTTCCACAATAGGTCTAAGTGTCAAATAAATAAAACCATTTTGTCTTTCTTTTAAATGAACTCTAACATTTAAATCATCAACAACTTCAATTTTGTCAATAATTGCAAATTTTGATGATAGGGGTTCCTTTGATGTCAAACCTGCCATAGCGTCGTAGGTATATAAAACATCCTCAGCACCAAACTTCTTTCCGTCGTGGAAATATACATCCTTCTTTAACTTAAAGTCATAGGTTTTTCCGTCTTCTGAGACAGAATAACTCTCTGCTAAATCAGGAATCAGACTTCCATCTGTGTCTACATCAAATAATCCGTCAAAAACTTGATCCATGATAGTTTCTGTGTCTCCAGCTGTCATCTTAAAGGGATCTAACGAATCAATTTCTGTAGCCATCGCTACTCTTAGTGTGTTTTCTTCACCTTTTTTGTCACTATCTCCTGCCTTGTCCTTTGAATTAGAACATCCTGCTAGAAGTAGTACTCCTAGAAAAAAAGTTAAGACTAAAGTAATCCTTTTCATGATTCCTCCTAAAAAATTTATTTGCAGTAACTACTGCGATTAAAATATAACATAAAATTAATGTAATTTCCATTTAATAGAATAAAAATAGGTAAAATACTAATAAAAAATAATTATTCGTAAAAAGATTTTCTTAAACATGTTATAATAATATTTATGATAATAGGAATATGCACTTGCGAAATATTTATTTACGATGCAAACTCATTGAAGTCAAAGAGGTCCGTCGTAAAAAGTATTATCGAGAAGTCAAAAAATAGATTTAATATATCAATTGCTGAAGTAGGCGAAAATGACAAGTGGCAGAGGAGTCTTATTGGTTTTGCCACAGTTTCCAATGACAAAAAAGTTGTAGATGAGACCCTAGAAAGGGTGATACAATTTTTTAACACATACAGCGAAATTGAAATTGTGAATATAGAAAAAGAAATTTTATAGAGGAGAATATGAAGGATATTTTAACTCATGAGGAGGCAGATTTATGCCTCGATATACTAGAGGAAACTTACCCAGATGCCCACTGCGAACTTGAGCATGAAAGTCCCTTTGAACTTTTAGTAGCGACAATTTTATCTGCACAATGCACTGATGTGAGAGTAAATAAAGTTACTTCTGAGATCTTTAAAAAATATAATAGGCCAGAAGACTTTGCTGAAATGGATATAAAAAAATTAGAGGGACTAATAAAAGAATGCGGACTTTTTAGAAATAAGGCAAAAAATATTAAGGCAAGCTCTTGTGTAATCTTGGAAGATTATGGTGGCGAAGTTCCCAATACAATTTCCGAACTTTTAAAGCTTCCTGGAGTTGGCAAGAAGACAGCCAATGTAGTGGCGTCTACTGCCTTTGGAGTGCCTGCCATTGCAGTTGATACCCATGTCTTTAGGGTCAGCAATAGAATTGGTTTCATCCACGAAAAAAATGTATTAGATACAGAAAGAGCCCTTGAAAATAAAATCGACAAGACCAGGTGGACAAAGGCTCATCATTTATTTATTTTTCACGGAAGAAGATGCTGCACTGCGAGAAATCCCAAGTGCGAAAGCTGCACCATAAATAAAATTTGCAGATATTATGAGGTTTAATCTTATGGAAAATTTAGGCAATAAAATTTTAAATATTAATAAAAAAATTTTGATTACCCTTGCACTTATTTTGATGCTGATTTTTATTTCTGTAATGTATTTTACTGAAGAATACACCAATCCCTATATGCACAGAGGTGTAAAAATTGAGGGCATAGATGTGTCAAGTTTATCAAAGGAAGACGCTCTAAAGGAAGTAAAGGCTATTACAGATGAGATGATAAAAAACAAGGTAGTTAATTTTACCTATGAAGACATCACTGTGCCAGTGCCCTTAAGGGACTTTGGCTATAAGTTAAACTTGGAAGAAGCAGTAAATAAAGCCTATAGTTATGGCAGATCTGACAATTTATTTTATAGCTATATTGACATAATCAAGGGATATATTTTTAAAAAGAATTTTCTAGCAAAGCCAGACATAAATAATTCAAAGAGGGAAGAAGTAATTTTAAATATAGGAAGTAAAATTTATAAAAAACCCCTAGATGCTTATCCTCTTATAAATCCTGACGGCAGTGTAACTATAAAAGATTCAGAAATTGGAAGATATATGGATATGAATGAGGCAAAGGAATTAATCAATTTAGACATTTTGCATGAGGAAAAAGTCGAACTTCCAGTTTATAAGACTGAGCCAAAAATTTATTCCAATTACTATGAAGGAATCGACAAGAAATTAGGAGACTTTGAGACAGACTATTCATCTTCAATTAAAAATCGCAAAGAAAACATAAGACTTGCCGCATCAAAGTTTAACAACATGAAGTTAAATCCAGGCGATGAAATTTCTTTTAATGATGTTGTGGGAGAAATATCAGAAAAAACTGGCTTTAAAAATGCCACTGTAATTGTGGGCGGAGAATATGAAAATGGAATTGGCGGAGGAATTTGTCAAGTTTCCACAACTCTCTATAATTCTCTAGTTTTATCTGACTTGGAAATAATAGAAAGACACAATCACTCAAGACCAATCAATTATGTTGACCTTGGCACAGATGCAGCTGTTGCCAGAGGCTACAAGGATTTAAAATTTAAAAATAATACTAATAATCCAATTTTAATTTTAGCTGAAGCAAATGGAGAAAAATTAAACTTCAAAATTTTGGGAAACAGCATCGACAGAGACTATGAAATAAAAATTGTACCAGAACTTCTAGGTACAGTTAGTCCAGGTGTTAACACAATTTATTCAGATGCTTTGCCTGAAGGAGAATCAACTGTGAGAGAAAGTGGAGCAAGGGGTTACTCCTACAAGACTTATAAGGAAATAATAAAAAATGGCGAAGTGGTAGACAAAAAAGAAATTTCAAAATCCTATTATGTTCCCAAGGACAAAGTTGTTGTAGTGGGAACGGGAACAGGAACGTCCAATGACAAAGATAAGGACGAGGATTAATAAGAGCTTAGGCTCTTATTTTTTTGCTAATATAAAAAACTAGGCTCTTGTGATAAAATAGAGACATGAAGATATTTAAGAGATTCAAAAAGAAAAAGTCAATTTATAAAATTCTTTGGGAAAATAATTTTGATTTAGAAAAATTAGAGGAAATAAAAGATTTTAATTTATCTGATGGAAGCTACGAACTTTCTATTTTAAAGGGTGAAGAAAAATTAAATCATATAACAACTAGAGAGATAAATAAGGCTGTGGATGATTATTATTTGAGAGATAGCCAAGCCATAGATGAATTTGAAAATTTTTTTAGGGACCACAGGGCAGTGGAAGCAGAGAGAAATTTTTTGACATTTTTGCTACAAAAAATTGAATTTGACGAATCAAAATTAGTTGGCCTTTCAATTTTACTTATGCGAGACTCACAAGTTGAGGAGTGTGTAAAATTTGGCATGCTCCTTACAAAGTATTACAATCTTCAAGAAGTTAGAAGGGCTTACGAAATATTTTTGAATTTATTAAAGCATCCTGCCTTTATTTACTATGGCATTGATGTTTTAAAAAATATAGATTATGGGATAATAGACGATTTATACGAAAAGACTACGGAAATTGGAAAAGAAATAATAGAGGAGAAGGCATGGAATTAGGAAAAATACAAAAATTAAGAGTGGAATCAAAAAATGGCAAGAAAGTTTTCTTAGCAGACGATGAAAATAATAAGGTTGCCCTTGCAAAGGGCGAGGGAGAGGATTTAAAGGTTGGCGACGAAGTTGAAGCATTTGTCTACAATATTCACGAAGAATTTGAAGCAACTTTAAAAAGGCCCTATGCACAAGTTGGCGACTTAAAAAAATTAAAGATTGTTGACAAGGCAAAGGTTGGTTACTTTGTGGACAATGGCATTGGCAAGGATATTTTCTTACCCTTCAAAGAAAGTTACGGAAGGCTTACTGTTGGCGAAGAATATCTTTTGTACCTCTACCACGACAAGAGCGACAGGCTTGCCCTTACCATGAATATAAAGGACAAGCTTTTAGTAAATGACAAGTACAAGGTCAATGACATAGTCAAGGGAACAATTTATAGCATGGGAAGACCTGGTGCATTTGTTGCCATTGATAACAAGTATGATGGAATGATTCCTGCTGAAGAAATCAAGGGAATTTATAAAATTGGCGATGAAGTTGAAGCTAGAGTGCAAAGAATTTTGCAAAATGGATTTATAACTTTGACTTTAAGAGAAAAGGCCTACAAGCAAATAGATGCTGATGCTGACTTAATTTTAGAACTACTTGAAGACAATGGTGGCGTCCTTGAAATTGGCGACAAGTCCGATCCAGAAATCATAAAGGATTTGACTGGACTTAGCAAAAAAGCCTATAAGAGGGCAGTGGGACACCTCTACAAAAATAGAAGTATAAATATTTACGATACAAAAATAGAGTTGAGACATGGAAGAAAATAAATTTATAAGAGAAATAATTGACTTTGACTTCAAGGGGCTTGGCATGACAAAAGTTGATGGATTGCCAGTATTTTTAGATGGTGGAGTCATTGGAGACCAAGTAGAATTTCTAATTACCAAGAAAAAGAAAAATTTCTGCAAGGGAAAAATTCTAAATACAATAAAAAAATCTAAGGACAGAGTGAAGAGCCCCTGTCCTTATTTTAAAAATTGTGGAGGTTGCGACTTCCTAAATTATTCTGATGACATGGAGTTAAAGTGGAAGGAAGATGACACAAATAAGAATTTAGAAAAGATTGCAGGTCTCGATAATAAGGTTGATGAAGTTCTTGACTCTCCAGAAAAAACTCACTACAGAAACAATATGCAGTTCCAAGTTAGAGATGGCGTAATTGGACTTTATGGCAAAAATTCCAAGGACATAGTTGCCATAAAAAACTGCCTAATGCAAAGAGATAAAGCCAATGAAGTCTTACAAATAATGTGGCGATACAAAAAACTAAAGGAACTAAAGCGAATAGGCACAAGGACAAATTATAGGGGCGAAGTCCTTTTAATTCTTGTAACAAGAGATGGAGAAGTGGAAATAAAGGATGTCCTTCCAGATTTAATTGATGCTGGAGTAAAGTCAATTTATTTAAATTACAATGGAGGAGACAAATTTCATTACTCCAGGGAATTTGAAAAAATTTATGGAGAGGATACAGTCGAAGAAAAATTATTGGACATAAATTATAAAATCTCTCCAGAATCCTTTTTCCAAATAAATAGGTTGGCGACAGAAAAATTATATCAAAAAGCAATTGAGTACTTAGAGCCCAAGGCAGATGATAAAATTTACGACTTATATTGTGGAGTTGGCTCAATATCACTATCTATTGCAAAAAGTGGAGCTCAAGTAATAGGAATAGAAATAGTAGATAGTGCCGTCGATGACGCAAGGATAAATGCAGAAAACAATAATATTGAGGCAAGATTTATAAAAGGAGCAGCAGAGGAAGCCATAGAAAAACTTTGGGAAGAAGAAAAAATTTTGCCAAATAAAATAATAGTTGACCCACCAAGGAAGGGACTTGACGAAAAATTAGTAGACTTCTTAAAGGAAAACCCGGTAGAAAGGCTTGTATATATCTCCTGCAACCCAGCAACCCAAGCAAGAGATTTAAAATCCCTAAAAGAAGTATATAGGGTGGAAAAAGTAGCATTAGTAAATCTTTTCCCAAATACCGCTCACTCAGAATCAGTGGCTTTTCTTGTAAAAAAATAAAATTATATTTTACAAATAAATGTCTAAATTATAAGAAAAGAAATTTTAGAAAAAGAAAGGAATTTATTTACATGTGAATTTTTAATAAAAACTGTTCTTATAATCTAATAGACATCTAATATTTAGTTAAAGATTTCGAATTTTATAGAAAGATATATTGATATATTAATTATGTACTTGCTGTATATTAAAACGAATCAAAGTTTTATATAATATTTATTGATTAGTCAGAGATTTAGAAATTAAAACTCATAAAAACTTAAGAATGTGGAGAATTAATAATGTGGATAAATAAAAATGATAAAAAAGAAAGACCATCAATTTATATTAAGTCTATTGATTTTAAAGATGGTACAAAACTTGATTTGAATCCAAATAGTATAGTAATTTTTACAGGAGCAAATAATTGTGGGAAAAGTCAAATACTTCGTGATATAGAAACTTTAATCCATGATAGCAATTCTGATACTATAGTTGTAAATAAACTTAATTTGGAATTTAAAGGCGATCTAGATCAAAATTTTTTTAAGGGGAGGATAAGCAAAGACGAGAAAGGTTATTATTACCTTGAAAATTATTCGTTATTATATAATCAACTTAAAGAAAACTGGGATAGTAAAAATTTATATTATTTGTACAGAATGTTTGTGAGTCGTTTAGATACAGAGGAGAGATTGATATCTTCAAAGACAAAACAATTGTATGGTCAGAACCGTTATGAGAAAATCAATGCCTTAAATCAATTATATAATAGTAATGAACTTGAAGACAAAATTTCTAATTTATTTTATGAAGGATTTAATCAAGAATTAATTGTAAATAGAAGATATGGTATTCATGTTGCATTACATGTAGGAAAGCGTCCTAAATGGGAAGGAGAAAGGGATGGAGAATCTATATATTATAGAACAGTTAATAGTCTTCCACTACTTGACTCTCAAGGTGATGGTATGCGTAGTTTTGCAAGTATCATTCTTGACGCATTTACTTCAGACTTTCCTATTACACTAATAGATGAACCCGAAGCGTTTTTGCATCCACCGCAAGCTCGAATAATAGGTAAAATGTTGGGGGGGACATGAAATAAATAATCGTCAGTTATTTATTTCAACACATAGTGCAGAAGTAATTAATGGATTATTAGATTCCAATAATTCAGATACAAATGTAATACGTATAAATAGAAATAATTGTGTCAATAACATATTTTGTCTTAGCAATGAAGAAATACAAAAACTATGGAGAAATCCAATACTTCGTTATTCTAATATATTTGATGGTTTATTTCATAAAAAAGTAGTAGTTTGTGAAAGTGATTATGATTGTTTATTTTATAAAGCAATGCTTGATTCCATTTTGGAAAACACACATATTTCTACTCTAGATATTATGTTCACACACTGCGGTGGAAAGGCAAGGATGAAAGATGTGGTGTCAGCTCTAAGAGCTCTAAATGTTCCAGTGATAGCAATTCCAGATTTTGATATTATTGATGATAAAAGACAGCTAAATCAACTTTGTAAATCATTTGATATTAAAATTGAAGAAATTGAAACTGGATTGAATAAAATTTATAATTGCATAAATTCTAATAATGGTGAATTACGAAAATTTATAAAAAATAATGGATATTCTGTGTTAAAAGGGGAGTCTTATTGTGCTTATCTAGATATTGAAAAGATTTTTTATAAAAAAGGATTATTTATTGTGCCAGTGGGTGAACTTGAGAGCTTTGATAAGTCTAATGAAAAAAATAAAAAAGATTGGGTTTATTCTATTTTGGAAAGAGGAAATCTTAATGAAGATAAAAAGCTAAACAGTGCTAGAGAATTTATTCAAAAAATTATAGATTTTTAGATTTGTTGTTTTGAACAATTATATATTTTTTTAAGCATCGTAAATCTTTATTAAAAAGTATGGAAAAATTATAGTGTAATCTCAGCAACTATAAATTTTTGTAAGGTCTTATATATATGTGTGTGTAATATTATTTATTATGATAGATACTTGTATATAATAGTTTCAGGAGGTAAAGAAAAATGATTAATTTAAATATTATTAAGAATTGAAAAGAGAGGAAAAGAAATCCTCTCACAAAAACATAGGAGGATTTATGATATATATACAAAACTTAATAAAAACTTTACCAGATAGAAAGCTATTTGAAATTGATATTTTATCAATAAATAAAAATGAAAAGATAGCCTTAATAGGTGAGAATGGAACGGGTAAAACTACTTTTTTAAGAATAATATTAGGCTTAGATAAAGACTATACTGGTCAAGTAAGAGTGGATAGAGAACTGGGTTATTTGTTAAATTATAATAGTAAAGTCAAATACTTTTCTGATGAAATCTACTCTAAATCACAGTTAAGGGCTAATGACAACTATAGTCCAGGCGAAGAACAAAGATTAAAGTTAACAGACCTATTATCAGATAGTCTTAAATTTCTATTAATCGACGAGCCTACATCTCACTTAGACTTAAAGCAAAAGGAAGAACTTATAGAAAAGCTGAATTCAAGAAAAGTTGGATATCTTCTAATTTCGCATGATCGTGATTTCATAAATAAAACTTGTAAAAAGATTTTAGAATTAAAGAACGGAAAAATTGAAGAATATAATGGAGACTACAAATTCTATCTTGAAGAAAGAGAGAAAAGACTTAAGTTTAAAGAAAAAGAGTATTCAAATTTTATAAAAAAAAAAGAAGACTTGAAAATTTAGCTAGCAATATAAAAGAACAATCATCAAAAGTAAGAACCACGCCTAAAAGGATGGGAAACTCAGAAGCAAGGCTCCATAAGATGGGCGGTCAAGAAAACAAGAAAAAACTAGATAAACAAGTAAAATCTGTAGAATCCAGAATAGGTCAACTAGAAGTAAAAGAAAAACCTAAAGAAGGAACAGAAATACAACTATCCATTCCAGATAATAAACAACTTCACTCAAAAATCTTGATAAGAGGAGAAAAGCTAAATAAAGAGTTTGGAAATAAGATTTTATTTGAAAAATCCAACTTTCAAATAAAAAATAATTCAAAAACAGCTCTTATAGGAGGAAATGGAAGTGGAAAAACCACCCTTGTAAATATGATTCTCAATCAAGAAAATGTATGGGTGCATCCAAATCTTAAAATAGGTTATTTTAGTCAAATGAGTGATATTTTAGAAGAAGATGCTGATATCCTAGCAAATGTATTAAATACATCTATATATGATGAAACAATGACAAGAATTGTTCTTGCAAGATTAGGATTTAAGACTAATTATGTCCACAAGATTGTAAGTATTTTAAGTGATGGAGAAAAATCCAAGGTAAAATTGGCTAAAATATTAACTTCTGATTTTAACTATCTTATTTTTGATGAACCGACAAACTTTTTAGATATAAATGCTATAGAAAGTTTAGAAAATCTATTGAAATCTTATGATAGACCATTTATATTTGTAAGCCATGATGAGGAGTTTATAAATAACCTAGCAGATACTCTTTTGATTATAGAAGATAAAAGAATCAAAAATTTTAAAGGTAGTTTATCACAATACAAAAATAAAAAAGAGAAAACAACGAGTAGCAAGGATAGAGATAGTTTATTACTTGATTTTAGAATATCTTCCATAAGTTCTAGACTAGCAATGGAGTTACCTAAAGAGGAAAGAAAAAAACTAGAAGAGGAGTATAATAAACTCATTGAAGAAAGAAAAAAATAGATTTTAGCGTCTACACTAGTAGGTGCTATTTTTATACCTAATTTTAGGAGTTGCTAGTATAAATATTTTAAATTTAATATTCACCCAAAAAGGTGCAGGTAAGTTGAAAGACAAACATAAAGATGGCGAGAGCATATCTTCATCGTCTTTTTTATTTGTAAGAAATATAGCTGGAAGGAATATCAACGAATTTACTGACATGCAAAGAACAAACGTATATTCATATGTGAGAGTTCTTGCTGAAACCTTAGCAGGGCTTCCTCTTCATTTATATAAAAGGGGTTTATTGTTTGTGAAGTAGCTATGATAATAAAGAATAAAAAATTAATCAACATATTTACCTATACTAGGCTTTTTAGGAATATGGAGTTTTATCCATACTGACCAATCAAGCCATGGTGAAGTAATTTGTTTATTGTCAAGAAATAAGATTATAGGTTATAATAGTGTTGAAAGTAGTAGCTTTTAGGATTTTTAGAGGGTTTTGTATGAGTTTTGAAAAAATTGTAATCAGTTTATTACCTATAGCGGGGTTGTTTTTGTCTTTTTTTTATAAGTATAAAGCAAATAGAAATATCAGTAAGTATAGTGGATTTAGAACAGCATTAAGTATGAAATCAAAAGAAAACTGGGAGTATGGGCATAAGTATGCAGCTAAACTTTTGCGAATATATGCTATATTTTTTATATTATTAAATATTATAATAATAGTTAGTAATAGTTTAAATAATTCAACTATGACAGTCATAGTTATATTGCAAATGCTATTTTACTTCATCATTGGATATAAAGTAAATAATGCTTTGGCGAAAAAAGAAAATAGTTAGAATCTATTAAGAATTAAAAAAGGATTAAGTTATGTATATTGAAAATAAAAAGAATAAACCAATAATACAAGGTGACGACATTGAGTCTAGGGGTGTAGTATTAATTCTTATAACTTTAGTTGCTAATGCAAATGTTGCATGAACGCAAATGTAAATATAATTATTAATGCTAATGTAATAGCAAGGGTAAGCGGTGTTTTAAATTACAAATTAACTTCTGATAGAAAAAAGTATAGTTTATGATGAAAAGCTTAAAGTAATATTTAAATCAGGACCTGAAGTTGAAATAGAAAATTGACAAGAATAAAAACTAAGTACTCAATAAAATCAACAGTACCCGACACGCCTCTTAAAGTGGTGTAAGTCGGGTCTTTTGATTGTAAAAAAATCAGCCCCACCATTATGGTAAGGGCTTGTTCATTAGGAATTACACCATAAAAATCTAAATATAGAATAGTGCCAAATGCTCGAATAAAAACTGGACAAATACGTGAATGGAAATGTTAAACACTAATTTAAAAATATATCCGATGTGGAACTATTTCTAAATAGATTTGAGTTATATGATTTTACACTTTATAATATACTTAGATTGAGTTCCGAAACGGAAATAGTTCTAAATAAATAGAGGTGTAGGCGTATGGAAATAAAGCGTGATTATTATTTAGATAAATTAATAAGAAAAAAAGACAATGGGTTCATTAAGATTATTACAGGAATAAGAAGAAGTGGTAAATCTTATTTACTTAATAATCTATTTTATAATTATTTGCTTGAGAATGGAGTAGATGAAAAGCAAATTATAAAATTTGCATTTGATTCAGGAAAAGATTTATTAAAAATTGGCGAAGATTTAATAGATTTAGATGTACTAAGCGGTGAAAGATTAGTAGATCCTAAAAAATTTTTAGACTATATCATGAGTAAAACGAATGATAACGATAAATTTTATATCCTCTTAGATGAAGTTCAATTGCTTAAATCTTTTGAGCAAGTCTTAAATGGATTTTTGCGTCAAGACAATTTTGATGTTTATGTTACTGGTAGTAATTCTAGATTCTTATCTAAGGATGTCATTACTGAATTTTCAGGTAGGGGTGATGAGATTCATATTATGCCCCTTGTATTTTCTGAATTTCTTCAAACTTATGATGGCGACAAAGAAGATGCTTTTGCTGAATATCAAGTTTACGGAGGTTTACCAGCTGGAGCTTTAATGAAAAGGGATGAAGATAAGATGAATTATCTAAAGGGGCAACTCGAAAATGTATATTTGCGAGATATTGTTCATAGGTATGACATACGCTTAACTTCTGAACTAGAAGACTTACTTAATATTTTAGCATCAGGAATTTCAAGTCTTACGAATCCAAGTAAAATAGCTTCAACTTTTAAGTCCATAAAAAAATCTAAAATTTCCGCAAATACAATTGATAAGTTTATAGGCTACTTTGAAGATTCTTTTATCTTAAAAAGAGTATATAGATATGATGTTAAAGGGAGAAAATATATAGGCACACCTTATAAAATATACTTTGAAGATCTAGGACTTAGAAATGCAAGATTAAATTTTAGGCAGATAGAACCAACTCACTTAATGGAAAATATCATTTATAACGAATTAAGATATCGTGGCTATATGGTCGATGTAGGAATGGTCTTGAAAAGGGAAAATATTAATAATAAAGATATAAAGAAACAACTTGAAGTTGACTTCATAGCTAACCTTGGAAGCAAAAGATATTATATTCAATCTGCATATAGCCTCCCATCCATAGATAAAACAAATCAAGAAAAAGCGTCCTTGTTAAATATTGATGACTCATTTAAGAAAATTATTATCGTGAAAGATCGAATAAAGCCGTTTTTAGATGAAAATGGAATACTCACTATTAATTTATTTGACTTCTTATTGGATAAAGATAGTTTAGATTTATAATAAATCACCTATAAGTTATGAATATATTAACACAGATGGATTTTTTAAAAAATATCAAGTTTTATCCATACTGACCACACAAGCCATGATGAAGCCCTAACACTTCTCGTGAGGTAATTCGAATAATGATCTCACAAGAAGAGGTATGTCAGCAGACATTTGTGCCAAATCAAAGATTTGGGCAAATGGTTGCATCAGACCTACATTGATTCGCTTTCGCTCATCATGTTAGGTCTTGATCATGCCAAGAATCTCCAAGAAAAGCGACTAATAAGGGAGCTTTGATTGGCAAGATTCGACGGCGGAGGCTATAGCCATATTGTCTAAACTGAATCCAGGGACCACTTAGATTTAGAAATAGGTGACGATGAATAAAGAGAAATAGAATTTAAGAAAAAAGCAATAGAAGATGCATTTATGTATTTTGGAATGGTGTAAGGAACACCTACATTTAAAGATCCTAAAAGAAGCTTATATCTTATACCAGCTAAGAAGACTAGTATAGAAAAAGGGAAAATACAATGGAAAAATGTAAGATTTTAACAAGTAAAGAAGAACTTGGCTTGGTTGTCAAAAAAGTTTTCTATGAAGCTAAAGATAAGGAAGCTTATAAGCCCATAACTATAAAAATTAATGAAGGATTAAAAAACTTTTTAGAACAAACTAAGGGAAGACATGGAATAGATAAAGAGTTTATAATCCCAGGTAGTTCAAGCTTAAATAATCTTTTAGTTGTTCGTGTTGAGGATATAAGACCTGAAGGCGACTATTATGAATGTGACTTATTGGTCCAATTTTTTCCAGAAAAAGAAGATTTTAAAGATTTAATGGAGCTGGAAGAAAAAATAAAGGAGAAGCTAGATGAAGGCTTAACAGATTTAGAAAAGGCTGAATTTCTTAACACCTACATTAACGAGAATATTAGCTATGATAAAGAGCACAGATCCAGGTCTGCTCTTGCCGCTGCTATAAGTCACAAGGGAACCTGCGTTGCTTTTTCTCAACTTTTTCAGATCTTTGGTGAGGCAGTAGGTTTAAAGGTAGGATGCATTAGTAGTAATGTCATGAAACATCGTTGGAACTATGTAATCATAGGTGATGAGACTTATTATATTGACACCACTTTTAATGCAACAAATAATAAGTCAAAAAAACTTTTCTTCCAAACAAGTCCGATTCATTTAGAAAGAGGAGCCGATCAAAAAATAGCTGTGCCAATTATAGACCAATATAATTCTAAGAAAAGCTGTTTCAAAATAATCAAAAATAGAATATGAAATCTTCACTTTTGGAAATCCTAAGCTTACAGTTAAGATCCCTATAGAGCCATGAAGGAGATTGTTGTTGAAAAAACTACAGATATTTTTGATTGGGCTATCAAGGAAAGTGAAGATGTAATAGAAGATGTTTACTGGAACTTTTGAGAGGACGGTAGTCTAATGCTAGTGGATGAGGTGATGGAAAAATAAGACATTTTAGATTGGAAGAGTTTGATTAAGGAGGAAACCTATTAACAAACCTTGTTTGATCGAATCATGTCTATATTGGGCAAGGGTTAATGGTATCCCAAAATGGAAAAGAATATGGCAATGTAAGGGAAAAATAGAAGGAAGAGTATAATTATTTTATTAATCTAACTTTTGTTAATTCCAAATCCATTTGACTGAAGGTAAGAAGTTGTCTCTTCCTATAGAAGGCTTCTATATTCTTATAGGACTTATGGCGTGGTAGACAGAGATGACTCGCATTATAGTTTCAGTGGATTTTTGATTTTCCATTCAATTTTTTAAATTAAATATAAAATTTAGGAGGAATTATGAAAACAATTAGAGTAACTGGAATGGGAAGTGTCTCTGTTAAGCCGGACACCACTAGTCTAAGAATAACTTTTGGAGGAATTTACAAAGACTACGAAGAAACTGTGAGACAGTCTGCGGAGAAGACCAAGATTTTAAGAGAAGCCATAGAAAAGTCTGGGCTCCCTGGCGAAGCTCTAAAGACCAAGGATTTTTCAATAGAGTCAGAATACGAAAGCTACAGAGATTACAATAATGATTACAAGAAAAGATTTCTTGGCTACAAATTTTACCATAGGACACAGATTCAGTTTCCAAAGGACAATAAAATGCTGGGTCGTGTCCTATACGAACTGTCCCTATGTTCTGTTAAGGTTGAATTTTCAATTGACTACACTGTGAAGGACAAAGACGCAGTGAAGAAAGAAGTTATTAAACGTGCGGTGGAAAATTCCAGAGAAAAGGCAGAGATTATGGCAATAGCTGCAGGAGTTAGCTTGGGAGAAGTGCAATCCATAGATTATTCTTGGGGAGAAATAGATATAAGAACATCTCCAGTTGATAAGTTAGAAGTGAGAAAATCATATGCCTTGGAACCATCCTATGACATTGATATAGAACCAGATGACATAGACTTAGCAGATACAGTGACAATGGTATGGGAAATAATATAGTAGGTGAATAAGCTTCGCTTACAGATTTAAAATGGCAAAACTTTTAAATAAACTAAAGAAATTATAAGAGTTATGAAATCTACAAGTTGATGCTAAAAGCAAGGATTCATGTCAGGCTTATCCAAAGAAATGCCAGTGGATAGGAAGCATTGCCTGGTGAAAGTTAAGACGGAGTGTGTGGTATTGATGTCAAAGATCAATTGTAGAACGACAAGTTATAATTTTATGGAGAGTGAAATAAGTGAATATGAAAGAAGAATTATTGGCATTGCAGGATATTTCATACGCTGATTTTCAGGCGAAATTGACACCAAATATACCGAGAGAGCTTTTTATTGGGGTTAGAGTTCCTGAGTTGAGAAAGCTTGCTAAAAAAGTTGCTGAGGAGCCAGAAACATCTAAATTTCTTAAGGATTTGCCGCATAAATACTATGATGAAAATATGCTTCACGGACTCATCATCTCTGAAATTAAAGACTATGATGTCTGTATTGTGGCAGTTGATGAATTTTTGCCTTATGTAGATAATTGGGCTGTTTGCGATATTATGTCTCCCAAGATTTTCAAGAAGAATAAAGAAGCACTTTTGGAAAAAATTAAAGAATGGTCCTCATCGGAAAAGACCTATACTTGCCGTTTTGGAATTGAGATGTTAATGTCTCACTTCCTTGATGATGATTTTAAGCAAGAGTATTTGGAAATACCTCTTTCTGTTAATTGTGAAGACTATTATGTTCAAATGATGGTTGCGTGGTTTTTTGCAACTGCCTTGGCAAAAGAGTGGGATGCGACCATAAAATACATGGAAGATCAGCGCTTAGATAGGTGGACTCACAATAAGGCAATACAGAAAGCACGTGAAAGTAGGCGTATTACACCTAAACAAAAAGAATATTTAAAATCATTCAAAGTATGACAAATTTCAGTTGATAGTGAAATTTAACTTTCACTTCGTCTGGTTCTTATGATTGCAAAAATTTGGAGTTAGATTGAGAATAATTTTAATTAACTTAGCAGTAGAAATAGGAATGTGAGGTCTTATATTAAAGTGAAAAAAACAATAAAATTAATAATTGCATTCATTTCAATAGTAGTCATGTATTTTGCATTTGATTACTTATCTGTCACAAGTCCAAAAACTGTAAAGTTTAATCAATTAGATGAATTTAGACAAGAAGTATTAAATGACTATAATGTCTCTGAGATAGATATTTACTTTTTTAGACCAAGTCTTTTCATAGAAATCAACTCAGAAGATAAACTAACTAATGAAATTAGAAATGAGATTATTGAAAAATTAAGACCAATAATTAATAGAACCAATATGGATATAATTTCAGAGAAATATTGGGGCAAAGATACATCACTTTTTTACGTACGTATTTACTTTAATGAAATAAAAGAGAATACAAAAATAAAATATTTAGAAATAGAACTTTCTCAAAGCAAAGATTATAAAGATTGGAATTAGTTAAAGATTAGTAATTAAGAATTTACAAATATAATGGATTATAGGAAAGCTATTTTATTACTCAAATTGATATTCTATATATAGGAATAGAATTATATATTCCAACATAGGAGGCTTTTGAAAAAATTAAAATATACATATTAATCATTCAAGCTATGCAGAAGTAATTACTCTCCTTGGGAAAACCGAATAATTATTTTATAAGGCTTTTGGGTTAAAAAAACCCTAAAGTCCTTTTTTTATTTATTTGCGTCCCAATCATTTTTACAAATTATCAAAATAAGAAAATAAGCAAAGTACGAAATATAAGTTTTATCCTTTGCTTAATTGTTAGTTTTTTGTTTTAAAGATTAATCGTAAGGAATTATATAGGATGGATGACTGAGGATTTTTTTAAGCTCTCCCAAAAGTAAAGGCAAAAATTCTGTGTAGGCTTTTCCTCCGGCTGGATAAAAAAGGTCCCATATTTTAGGGAGAGAATGAAAAGCAGCTTGCCTGAATTCAAAAATTAGACTTAATAAAATTGGGATAAGTGGCAACAAGGCCAAGGCTAAAAAGTGGACTAAGTGGGCTCTTGCTTTTTCTATATCCCTTTTCCAAAAATAGAATAAAGTAGAGAAAAGCAAGTACCAAAATAGGATGAATCCTACTATTAGGCCTATAATTGAAAGGACAATAAAGAAAATTCGAAAAGGCCACTGATAAGCTGGACCCTGAAAAAACATAGCTAAAAGAGAGTTAAGGGGACTAATTAAAAATAGTATAATTCCTATTTTTATGAGTCTATAATAGTTTATATGAAAAAATTTATTTTTATTCATAGTTAGCTCCTTGGATAATTGGAAATTAAGGTCAAGCACAAGAATTTAAGTCTTCCTAGCTTATATGCTACTCTTTTGTTTTATGAATAGCAAATAAAAAAATAATAGGCCTTCTTTGAAATATAATAAAATACATAAAGAAATTTTAAATAGAGAACTATTGTGGCATTTAAAATCAAATTTTCCAAAATTTAATACTAATTTTAACATCTAACTTGAAGGTGTTTTTTTATCCCTAATTTCCTAAAAATTTTTTAAATTTTTATAAAAAATCACCCAAAAGGATGATGTGCTAAAGGTAGACTTGATATAAAATTGTTGTAAAAGAATAAACGTTGACTTTAAATTAATTTTAAGGAGGTTGTAATATGAAATTTATGAGAAAAACTCTTGCCGGGACTTTGGCTATGCTAATGATGATTTTTATTCTGTCATCAGCAGTTTTTGCCACAGAACTTGTGGGCAATTTCCAATATCCAGAATTTAACGACACATACGAAAACCCAGGCGACTTTATCCTTGGCGATATAACTGATCAGGAGCTTATTGATTATCTTGGCTTCAAGGACCTTAAGGCTGAGTCTTGGTACCTCAGGTATGTCTACATAGCATACTTCGATAAGATAATGAAGGGCAAGTCTAAAGAAATCTTTGATCCCCTTGGCAAGGTGACTATGGCAGAGCTTGCTTGCATCTCTGCCAAGGCCCACTCTAAATTAATGGTGGCAAGTTCTGATTTCAAGCAAGTGAAGGGCGAGGCTTGGTACATGCCTTATGTGCAATACTGCTACGAAAATGGCATCTACGATAACGACAAGGTTGATTCTGGAAAAATTAGTCTTGAAAAGGCTGAGGACTGGAATAGGGCAGCTAAGAGGTGCGAGGTTGCTGGCATGCTTGGTCGCTGCGACACTTTTATAAGAAGGGCTTCATAAATCCCGATGTGCCTCTCACAGACATTTCTGATGTCAAGGAAAGCACACCTTATGCAGAAGAAATCTTGCTTTTATACAGATCTGGAGTTGCAGTTGGCGATGTCAATATGAACTTTAGTCCAATGCAAAAGGTATCCAGAGCTGAAATAGCTGCCATGACTACAAGACTTTTGCACGACGAATTTAAGATTGAACTTCCAAAAGGTTAAAGCTAATCTTATAAATCTTAAAAATTATTTTTGGACAAGGGGAGAAATTTTTTATAAACCACGACCCTGACACAAAGAATACTGTGAAAAAAAATTCGGAGTACTGTAAAGGATTTAGCATTTTAAAAACTTGAAGTAATTTAATTTTAATAGTATCCAATTATCCAAATTGGATGTAAGTAACAAAATGTAGAATAACAATACTAAGATAGTTACAATCTATTGGTTCATTCTTTTTAAAAAAATTTAATTCGCTCCTAAAAAATATAAAAGTAAAGAGGGTTTAGATTAGCTAGACCTTCTTTATTTACATAAAGTCACGTCGCTATTTTAATTGGTGCAGAAACTTTTCTGCTCTATTATAATTAAGTTAAGAGATACTTATTATTTATGTGAGGGATATTATGAAAAGAAATTTTAAAATTTTTATTATTTTGATAGTGGCTCTTGCTCTCCTTGCTGGATGTCAGAAGGAGACCACTTCGACAGAGGGACCAAGGGAAAATACAAGTAATGCAATTGAGGCTAATGCTGATAATCAGAAAAATGAAGAAGGTGAAGATTCCAAGAAGACTTCTTCTAAGGATAAAGAGAATTTAAAGCCAGTTAAGGGGGCAATTATTGGCTCTATGTCTTCCTATGTTGAGGACAGGGAAATCTGGAATGACTTCATTGATGAGAAAAATATAGGATCTGCAAAGAGGGATGAATTTGGTCTTCATTTGCCAAGGATACTTTTGGACTCTAGGGATGCAAAGAAGGCAAACCAAGAGATTGACGAAATTGCAGATAATTTAAGAAAAATTTACCAGTCTGGCAAGGGAAAGATGGAGGAGGATGAAACTGGAATATATTCTTCATTTTCAGTTTACCAAGACGACCATGTATTGAGCTTAATGATTGAGATTTACGATACTTGGATGGACGATCCTCCAGGCTATTTTGCCTATAATTTTTCTCTACCTGATGGAAAATTTATCGACGACTATGAACTGATGAAAAATTTTGGCGTGGAAAAGGATGAGATTTTGGGCATTATTGAAGATAGCTTGAGAGAAGAGCAAGATTGGACTACTATGAACTACAACAATGACGTCCTTGACTATACCTTTATCTATAATAAAAACAACTCTACTGGTTTGATTTTCAAGGAAGTGTGGGACAATTTCGAAAGTAATGAAAATAAAATTTATATAGACGAAGTTGGTAAAGCTCACTTCCTCTTAAGTCAGTATCCAATTGTAAACATGGTCCCTTGCCCAGTAACTTTAGAGCTTAAGGCAGACAGATTTAATAGGGATCCAATTTCTGCTGAGTATTTGAAAATGGCGAGAAAGCTTGGCATAGACCCCAAGGACAAAAACCACAAGGCTTTTATAATCCACCTTGGCGCTGCCTTTGATGAAGAAAGCTTGGCTGCCACTCTTGAAAAATTAAGTGCCTGGACAACTATATTTTTAAATTTTGATGACCCTAATATGCTTGTTTCCATGAAACAAAGCGAGGGTGGCGACATGCCTTATCTAAATGGAGAGGAGTGTTATTTAATCATTCCTAAGTACAGGAATGCATCTGTTTCTTTAAAGGAATTGGAAATTTCTCAAGATGGAAAGTTAAAAGAAGTGCCAAATGAATTATTAGATTTTAATGCTTGTGCTGGAACAACTTTTGTCTGTCAAAACATTAGTGATATCGCTCCAAATGGAAAGATCACCATAAGGTACAGAGACGATGTAATAGAATTTTCACCTTCCATTAGTTTGAAGGATGGCAGCCTGATGCTGCCAGAGGGAGTGACTGACGCAGAAGATATCCTCGATTGGAAGAGCCTAGCACAAGAAAATATTTATTCACCAAGAATGTTTGAAATAATGAAGTCTATAATTGGAAAGGGTTAATAGTTTTTTGAGGCAATAACTTTTAAAGACAAGTTAAGCAAGAATATAAACATTAAAAAAATAGGAGAAAGGAAAAAGGCACTTACAGAAGTAGGTGCCTTTTGTATGCCTAGATTTATAAGGCATAATGTTTAAAATTAATTTTATTTTTCTAGCTATTTTATTTTTACGATTAGGCTTTATTTTCTCTAGGCTTGTCCTTTACTGAAAGGAAAACTGTTAAGATAATGCAGAAAAAGCCTGCTAATTCTACTAAAGAAAATCTCATTCCCAAAAATATGGAAGCAAGTAGGGTAGCAGAGGCTGGTTCCAAGCAACCTATTAGGGTTGCCTTAACTGGACCAATATGTTTTACGCCTTCAAGAAAAACTGAAAATCCAAGGGCTGTTCCGATAACAATTATTATGGCAATCATTAGCCAAGCTATGAAGTCAAGATCCTTGGGTAAGATCCAAGCCTTGGTCAAGATAGATATAAGGATGCCGCCTAGAAGCATGCCCCAACCAGTTACGATAATATTCCCCCAAGAAGCTATGATTGGCCTGGAAAAAAGTGTATAGGTTATAACACCTACAGCTGAGAGTAAGCCATAAATAAGTCCAGCTTTTGAAATATTCATATTTCCTGGATTTCCTCCAGTGGAAATTAAGTAGGTTCCATAGACAGCCAAGAAAACTGCTAAAATTTGAGAAAATCTCATCTTAGTTTTTGTAACTATGGACATAAATACAATCATTATGACAACATTAAGACTTTGCAAGACTGTTGCCGTTGCAGAATCTGAATATTTTATGGCGCTGATAAAGGCGTACTGGCACAATAAAAGTCCTAGTATGGCAAAGGCAAAGAGGCAAGCTAGGTCCTTGGGAACAGTCCAAATTTTTATGACCTTATCCTTTTCCTTAAGGGCCCTTAAAATTAATAGTAAAATTCCTGATAAGACCATTCGTATTGCCGTGACCCAAGATGAATCAATATCATAATTCATAAAAAGATATTGACCGCATACACCAGAGATGCCCCAACTAATAGCACCAAAGGATGCAAAAAACGAACCTTTCAAATTACTTTCACTATTCAAAAAATCTTCCCCCCTAGATGATAAATAAACTTTTTTTATATTTTAAGTAAAAAATTTCTAATAAAAATATAATCTTATAATGCCAATAATAAGAAAGAGTGGAAAAGCCTATAAGAAAAATTTGAGTTTATTCTTTCTTCTTTCTCATAAGCCTACGTTTATGAGAGAGATTATAGTATACTTTAATGTAAAAGACAACAAGTCTGACTTTTATTAGTATTTTATTGAAAATTATTTTTTTAATATCAAATTAAATATTATTTTTTTATCTCTTTCTCAATTTTAATATTTCATAAATTGGGGAAATATATAATAGGACTTTATTTTAGAAAGGGGTCTTGATATGGCGAAAAATTATACTAAAGATTTGATAAGAAAAGAATTTATTAAACTTTTAAATAAAAAGAAATTACATAATATTACTGTTACAGAATTAGCTAAGGCATGCAACATTGAGAGAAAAACTTTTTACTATCACTATGAAAATTTGACGGAATTGGTAAAGGAAATCTTTGATGAAGAACTTGAAAGAGTAATTGAAGAATTTAATGAGACCTTATCATGGGAAGAAAGTTTTATTTTAGCGGCTAAATTTATTTTAGATAATAAAAAAGTTGTAAAGCACATTTATGAGTCTGATTATAGAATGGATCTTGAGAAATATATTTTTTCTATTTCAGGCGAAATTATGAGAAAATATGTCATTCGAGTAGCCAAGGATACTAAGGCGCAAGAAGTTGATATAAAATTAATTGCTTATTTTTATCAATGTGCCCTTAGTTCTTCCCTTATTCAATGGGTTGCCACTGACATGAAAACAGATCCAAAAGCTGTTACTCGTAGGATTGGAGAGTTAATGGATGGAAATATTTTACTTTCTTTAAAGAGAAGTGAAAAACTAGAAAAATTCACCCAAAATTTTGATATTGAGTAAAAGTTACCCAAGTAGGCTCTTTTGGTAGATGATTCTTTATCTTATAAATGTTTTAATGAATACAGAAGGAAAGATAAAGAACTATTAAAGGAGGATATTATGGAACTTAAAACTCATGATAAAAGACTTAAATTAACTAATGGAGATTTTCAAAGATTAGTTAAGGCTAGGAAACCAGAAGGTATTGAAGAAAAATCTGCATATCTAGTTGGAACAGGAATTGCAGCACTTACTGCAGCTTGCTTTTTAATTAGAGATGCTCACATGGAAGGTAAAAAAATTACTTTCTTAGAACAATTAGATATTCCTGGTGGTTCACTTGACGGTGAATACATGGATACTAGAGGATATGTTGCTCGTGGTGGTAGAGAAACTGGGGCTCACTTCGAATGTCTATGGGATATTTGGAGTTCTATCCCAAGCTTAGAAGACCCAGAAATGAGTGTTTTAGACGATTATTTCTATACTAACTACGACGATCCAAACTTCAGCAACTGTCGTATTACTCACAAGCAAGGTGAAAGATATGATGATGGCAAATTTAATTTAACTCAAGATCAAGTTAAAGAAATTGCAGAACTTTGTATGACAAGTGATGAAAATCTTGATGATAAGGCAATTGAAGATATTTTCTCAGATGGTCTTTTAAATTCAGATTTCTGGACTTTGTGGAGAACTATGTTTGCCTTTGAAAATTGGCACTCTGCCTTAGAAATGAAACTATATTTAAATCGTTTCATTCACCATGTTGGCGGACTTACAAATTTATCCGCCCTTAGATTTACAAGATATGACCAATACAATTCAATTGTAAAGCCTATGGTTAAGTATCTTGAAAACCATGGATGTAAATTCCAATACAATATTAAAGTAACAGATGTAGATTTTGATATTTCTGAAAACAGAAAGGTTGCTACAAAAATAATAGCTGAGGATAAAGATGGAAATGATAAGTCTATTGACTTAACAGAAAATGATTTATTATTCATCACAAATGGTTCTATGACAGAAAATTCTAGTTATGGTGATGACAATACTCCAGCAGAACTTTCAGATGAACAAACTGGTTGCTGGGAAATGTGGAAAAACATTGCTAAAAAATCAGATGACTTTGGTAATCCTGAAGTATTTTGCTCTGATGTAGAAAAGAGTAATTGGGAATCATGTACAGTAACTTGCCATGATGACTCTGTTCCAAAATATATTGAAAAAATTACAAAGAGGAGTCCTTACGGTGGAAAGACTGTAACTGGTGGTATAGTAACTTGTGTAGATTCAAGCTGGCTTATGTCTTGGACAATAAATAGACAAGGACAATACCCAGAACAACCTGAAAACGACATTTGTGTTTGGGTTTATGGTTTATTTACAGATGTTGAAGGCGACTACATCAAAAAGAAAATGAGAGATTGTACAGGAAAAGAAATTACAAAAGAATGGTTATATCATATTGGAGTTCCTGTAAATGAAATTGATGCACTTGCAGAAACTTGTACAGCTGTACCAGTTATGATGCCTTACATTACAGCTCAATTTATGCCTAGAAAATTTGGAGATAGACCACTAGTTGTGCCAAAGGGAGGAGTAAACTTTGCCTTCTTAGGACAATTTGCAGAAACTCTTGACGATCCAGGAAGAGATACAGTATTTACAACAGAATATTCTGGAAGAACAGCTATGGAAGCAGTTTATGTGCTTTGCGGCGTTGAAAAAGCTGTGCCAGAAGTTTATGCTTCAAGATATGACATAAGATATCTTCTAAATGGAATGGTAGCACTATCAGATGGCAAAAAACCGGAACTTCCACTTAGCCCATTACAAAAAATTAAACTTGCTAAGCGTATTAAGGGAACAGATATTGAAGAAATGTTAAAAGAATTTAATATAATTTAAAATTATCATTATATTATAAAAAAATTGGGGCGGTTATTATCGTCCCTTTTTTATACTTTAGGGGCAGAATTTTCATTATGACAACAAAAAGCTTTTAGGATTAGAAAATCTTAGGAGCTTTTTTTCTGTAATTTAATATATAATAAGATTAAGTACACAAACAATGTAATTAAATAAAGTGACAAATAAATTTTAAATTAGGAGATTGATATGATAATAAGAAAAGCGGAGGCAAGGGACCTAGACGCAATTGAAAGCATATACAATAAAATATTATTAAAAGAAGAAGAAAGCGAAGTTACTACTGGCTGGGAGCGAGGAATTTATCCAAGGCGAGAAACGGCTGAGGCAGCTCTTAAAAGAGAAGATATGTTTGTTATAGAAGATGATGGAGCTTTTGTGGGTGCTGGTATAATTAATAAAGAACAGGTAGATGTCTACGCAAAGGCAAAATGGAAATATAGCGCCGAAGATTCGGAGGTCATGGTCCTTCATACCCTTGTAATTGATCCTGATAAAAGTGGCATGGGTTACGGAAAGAGATTTGTAGATTTTTATGAAGACTATACTAGAGAAAATGGTTGTAAGTATTTGCGTATGGATACAAATGAAAGAAATAAAGCTGCTCGCAATCTTTACACGAAGCTAGGTTTTAATGAAATAGACTGCCTTCCTTGCATTTTTAATGGACTTGAGGGAGTAAATCTAATTTTATTTGAAAAAAAGCTTTAAAATTATAAGTAAATTAAAAATTGGAGAGGGTTATGAAAGATATTGAAAAAATTTGTAGGGTCGCCTTGGTGCAAGCTGAGCCAGTAATGTTTGATAAAAAGGTATCTTTGGAGAAGTCTCTAAAATATATTGAAGAAGCAAGTAAAAAAGATCCAGACTTAATTGTCTTCCCTGAACTTTTTATTTCAGGCTATCCCATTGGCATGAATTTTGGTTTTAGCATGGGGAAGAGAAGTGAAGGTGGACGAAAAGACTGGTTGCGCTATTATAATGCATCTCTTGTGGAGGGTGAGGAAGAGTTTCAAAAACTTCTAGAGGCGTCTAAAAAATCTGGAGCCTACATAAGTTTAGGATTTTCAGAAAGAGATCCAGTTAGCGGCACACTTTATAACAGCAATGTTATTTTTGAACCCAAGGGAACTTATAAAATACATAGAAAATTAAAACCAACTGGAAGTGAGCGACTTCTTTGGGGAGATGCCAACAGAAATTATTTTCCAATCACAGAAACAGCCTTTGGTCCTATTGGCAGTCTAATCTGTTGGGAAAGTTACATGCCACTTGCTCGTGTTGCTCTCTATGAAAAGGGAATTACAATTTATATTTCGCCTAACACCAATGACAATCCAGAGTGGCAGGCAACAATTCAGCACATAGCAATAGAGGGCAAGTGCTTTTTCATCAATGCCGACATGATTGTCAGGTCTTCCTCTTATCCAAGGGATTTAAATGAAATAGAAGCCTTAAAGGATTTGCCAAGCCTTGTGTGCAGAGGTGGCAGCTGCATTATTGACCCCTACGGACATTATTTGACTGACCCTGTTTGGGATAAGGAAGCAATAATTTACGCAGACCTTGACATGACTTTAGTGGCAGCCTGCAAGATGGAGCACGATGCAGTGGGACATTATGCCAGGCCAGATGTCTTGGAACTAAGGGTTAATGATAAGTAAAAAATATATAAAAAAACATAAAATTTGAGGAAAAAAGGGACAAAAAAAAGACTGGTAAATAAAATTATCCGCCAGTCTTTTTTGATTTAAAATAAATTATCTTCTTTTTTTAATTGAGCCAAGCAGACCTCTTGCGATTTCTCTGCCTATACTTCGTGTAATTGTTCCTAGCATGGAGTCTATGCCCTTGTCAATGTAAGATTTTTGCTTGCGAGAAGATTTTCTTTCTTTTTCCAATTCCTTTTCGCGTCTTTCAATTTCTTTAAGCCTTTCTTCTTCTAGCTTATCTCTTTCTTCTTGGATCTTTTCATTTTCAATTCTCTTAAGCAAAACTTCATAGGCAGATTCTCTGTCAATTGGGTCCTTATATTTTAAATAAAGGTTTGAAGCTTCAACTAAATTTCTGTATTCAGTATCATTTAATGTGACAAAGGAAGAGTGTGGTGGAAGAATAAGAGCCCTATCAGCAACAGTTGGCGCGCCGCTTTCATCGGCAAAGGAAACTATAGCTTCGCCAGTCCTAAGATTTATAATTTCTTCCTTTAAATTCATTGAGTCGTCTTGCCTAAAGCTATCTGCAACAGCGTTAATTGCCTTTAATTCCTTTGGAGAGTAGGCTCTAAGTTGATGGACAATTCTGTTGGAAAGCTGTGAAGAAACTTCTTCCGGTACATCAAGTGGATTTTGTGTAATGAAGAAGACTCCAACGCCCTTACTTCTCACAAGTCTAACAACTTGAATTATTTTATCCTTTAAAACACTTGGGGTATTGTTAAAAAGTAGGTGGGCTTCGTCAAAGAAAAACACAAGCTTAGGTTTATCTAAGTCGCCAACTTCTGGGAAATTTTCATATATTTCTGATAGGAGATAAAGAAGTAGCATTGAATATAAAAGTGGATTTGAAATTAATTTATTGGCATTTAAAATATTTACAAGACCCTTGCCAGATGCATCAGTTCTCACTAAATCATTTATATCAATGGCAGGTTCGCCAAAAAATAAATCGCCACCAGCATCTTCGACAAACAATAGTTTTCTAGAAATTGCAGAAAGACTTTGGCTTGCCACATTGCCATAATTTTTGCTGATTTCATCTCTATTGTCATTTACAAAATTTATAACTTGCTTTAAGTCCTTTAAGTCAATTAATAAAAGACCTTCACTGTCAGCAACTTTAAAAATAATATTTAAAACTCCCATCTGTGTGTCGTTTAAGTCCAAAATATTTGAGAGCATAAGAGGACCCATTTCAGAAACTGTAACTCTTAGGGGAATGCCCTTTTCACCATAAATATCCCACATAGATACAGGATAATTTTTAAATTCAAAATTTGAGATGCCTAACTCATATAGTCTATCTTGTAACTTGTCATTCATCTCGCCAGACATGGAAATATTGGCTAGGTCGCCCTTGACATCGGCAAGAATTGTTGGCACTCCAGCATCAGATAGACCTTCAGTTAGGACCTTTAGGGTGACAGTTTTTCCAGTACCAGTGGCACCACTTATTAATCCATGTCGATTTACTTTATTTAAAAGAATACAATTTTCAGATTTTCCCTTTCCAATTAAAATTTTGTCCATGAGAACCCCCTTTATTATTAAAGTTATAAACTATCTTTATTATAGCAAAGATTACAAAAGTTCACATAAAATAAATTTTAAAGAATGATATAATTAATTAAAAGATTGAGGAGGATCTTATGGAATATGTAAAAAAAATTTATGGAGTAAATATAGAAGATCTACCAGGAGATTCATATCTTAGAGAAATTCCCTTTCTAAAAAATTTTAAGGGCATGGATATAGATAGTCCTGTAACCTTTTTTGTAGGAGAAAATGGAACAGGCAAGTCCACACTTCTTGAAGCCTTGGCAGTAAGACTTGGCTTTAACGCAGAAGGCGGTTCAAAAAATTTTAATTTTGCAACAAAAAAGACTCACTCTATTCTTGGAGAGATTCTAGAAATTGGAAGAGGACCAGGCAAGGAGAGGGATGGATTTTTCCTCAGAGCAGAATCCTTTTACAATCTTGCATCAGAAGTTGATAACTTAGCAGAAGGTGGAGCCTCGGATTATTATGATTTTTATGATTCTTATGGAGGCAAGTCTCTTCATTTTCAATCTCATGGTGAGAGTTTTCGGTCTCTTATCTTAAATAGATTTAGGGGCAAGGGTATTTATCTACTAGACGAACCAGAAGCAGCCCTTTCGCCAACATCAATAATGTCTATCTTGTGCATAATCCATGAGCTAGAAAAAGATGATTCACAATTTTTTATAGCAACCCACTCGCCAATCCTTTTGGCTTATCCTCATGCGAAAATTTTTGAATTTTCTGAAAATGGCATAGAGGAGAAGACCTATAAAGAGACAGAATCCTATAGCATTACAAAAACTTTTTTAGATGACCCAGAAAAGATGATAGACTTATTGTTTAATGAAGAATAAAATTAATATTTATTTAGAGAAGGCTTAGGCTTTCTCTTTTTTATTGAGGAATATAGAAATTTTTTTACAAAGTCAAAGAAATGCTTATTTTTTGTTTATGAAAAATATTTTTTATTTACCCTAAAGTAAGCTTGTGGTAATATTTCTGTGGTATCTTTACACTTAGTTAAATATTTTTAAATATTATTTGTTTTAGTAACTTGAGATAAAGTAGTAGGCAATTTATTTTAATTTTTTATTTCATTTAATATTTCTTATGAGATTTTCTCATTAAAAATTTTTGTAAGATACTAACTTAAAATATGGAGGAAAATATGAAAAAAGTTGTAGCGACTACTATGGCGACTTTATTATTTGGGCTTTCATTTCCGGTTAAGACCTTTGCTTTACCAAATAATACAGAAGAATTAGAGTCCAAAATTGTTAAAGATTTTAATGTAAAAAAATACAGTGGAAAAATAATTGACAGAGATCCAAATTTAAACTTGTCTGAAGAAAAGCAGGGACAACTTCCTAATCAAGGTCAAAGCCTTGCAGAAAGAATTGGAAAAAATAATTTAATCCCAGTTGATATTTCTCTTTGGCAAGGGGATCCAATTAATTGGAAGGATGGAGTTGAGTTAGATACATCTGAAAATGATCCTGAGCTTAGAAGAGCCTTTGATGAGGCGAATTTTGAAGGAGATGGAAGAGATTCTGGTTTACAAGCACCAAGTGGAAGCCAAGGAAAAATTGTTGTAACTTTTAAAGACAAATCTTTTATTGAAGTTAAAGATCAAAAGATTTATGTCTTTCCACATGTAACTGCTTCTTCTTATGCAAATGTACCAAAGAATGCAGTAACAACAACTTTCTTCTTAGGAGAAGAGAGTAAAGTTAAAAGTGGTTTAAATGAACAGGTGGGAAATGCAGAACATCCTATTCCTTTCCAAACATTTAAGATAAAACCAGGTACAAATATTTATGACTTCCAGCTGCCAACTAATAAGAATATTTTTGATAATATTTCTGCCATGCCAGCTGATGATTCTTATTCTGATCTTAAATGGGAACCAGAAAACTATATTGTTAGTGAAAACAATAAGTCCTTTACTGCAAGGGCAATTAAGTCCTATAAAGTAAAATTTGAATTTAAGGCTTACGATTCCGACAAGGGTCATGAGGAGATTAATTCTTTACCACAAGAATTAATGGATAAAATGCCAAAGGACCTTAAAGTAAAAAAAGGTGACTCCTTTGAAGCAACTAAACCTGAAAATTTTATTGAAACTATAAAAGATAAGAATGGTGAAATTACTAAGGTTTATGAGTGGACTTTTGCTGGATGGAATCCAACAAAATTTTTAAAAGTAGAAAAAGATGAAAAAATTTCTGGCACTTGGAAGAGAAAACAAGCAACATCTGCTAAACCTACAGCTGACAATGTAACTGAAGGCGACAAAGCTATTAAGGGTCAAGGTATTGCTGGTTCAATTATAAAAATAAAACTAGATAATAAAACAGTTGAGGCTAAAGTTTCTGATACTGGAAATTGGGAAGCTAAATTAGATAGGGGACTAAATAAAGACGAGAAAGTTATAATTACTCAAGTTGAAAAGGGCAAAAAAGGGTCTGAGCAAGTGGAGTTAACTGTTGCTAAAAAGGAAAATAACAAACCAAGTCCTAAGCCAGAATCAAACCCTCAGCCTAATCCACAACCAAACCCAAATCCAAAGCCAGAACAAAAACCAAGTCCTAAGCCAAGACCAAGGACAGGAAATATTTTTCCAAAGCTAAAAAATAAGGATTACAATAAAAATTCTATTGAAGTTAAAACTTATTTAGCTAAAAGCAAAATTAATGATAATAAAAATAAGAGCCTAAGACACATCATAAATGTTTTAAGTGGAGAATACGAAATTGTGAAAGATGGAGTTTCTCAAAAGAAAAGAATGGATGTTGTTCCTGTAATAAAAAATGACAGATTAATGTTACCACTTAGAAGTCTTGCTGAAATGATTGGTGCAAAAGTAGAATGGGATTCACAAACTAGGATTGCAACTTTTACGAATAATGCTTTAGTTGCAAAAATTCAAATTGATGGAAATGAAATTGTCTTGTCTAATGGAAAAGTTATAAAAATGGATTCAAAGCCACTAAATATTAATGGAAGAATTTTAGTTTCTCTTTCCAATGTAGGAAATGTTTTTGGATTGACAAATGGAAATACCAAGGACGGCATTGACCAAGATATTGAATGGGATGATGCTAATAAGACAGTTACAATTAATTTAAAAAAATAAATTTTGATAAAAAGAAAATTAAAGTGAAAAGAACTTGGCAATAAAACCAAGTTCTTTTTTAGTATTTAAAATGGTGATGATAAAAAATTTAAATAGCTTCTAGTGCTCCTTTGATATCTTCAATAATATCTTGTGCATCTTCGATGCCCACGCTCATTCTTATTAAGTCAGAGCTAATGCCAGCTTGTCTAAGCTCTTCTTCATTCATTTGTCTGTGAGTTGTGGAGGCAGGATGTAGGACGCAAGTTCTTGAGTCAGCAACATGAGTCACAACTGCTGCAAGTTTTAGTGAGTCCATAAATTTTGTAGCGGCATCTCTTCCTCCATTTACTCCAAAGGAAATTACTCCACAAGAACCATCTGGTAGATACTTTTGAGCAAGTTTATGTTGTGAATCCTTTTCTAGGGCAGAAAAACTTACCCAAGAAATTTTATCGTTATTTTCTAAGAATTTTGCAACTGCAAGGGCATTTTCATAATGTCTTGGCATTCTCAAATGTAAGGTTTCAAGTCCAAGCCCCAAATAAAAGGAATTTTGTGGAGATGGAATACTGCCAAGGTCTCTCATTAGAGTTGTAGTCATTTTTGTAATGTAAGCGCCTTTGCCAAAGCTTTCAGTATAAACTACTCCGTGATAAGTTTCATCTGGTTCAGTAAGTCCTGGGAATTTGTCCTTGTGTTTTGACCAGTCAAAGTTTCCAGAGTCAATTACAGCTCCGCCAACAGAGTTGGCAAATCCATTCATGTATTTTGTTGTTGAGTGAGTTACAATATCAGCTCCCCATTCAATTGGTCTTAAGAAAATTGGAGTAGGGAAGGTGTTGTCAACTATAAGTGGAACTCCGTGGTCGTGAGCAGCTTTAGCAAAAGTTTCAATATCTAAAACTTTAAGTGATGGATTGGAAAGAGTTTCTCCAAAGACTACCTTTGTATTTTTTTTAAATTCCTTATTTAAATCTTCAAGTGAAATTGCTGGATCCACAAAAGTTGACTCAATTCCAAGGTCCTTCATTGTGTGGGCAATTAAATTGTATGTTCCACCATAAATTGCTGATGATGAAATTACATGGTCGCCTGCTTTTAAAATATTTAAAAGTGCATAAAAGTTTGCAGCTTGACCAGATGATGTTAAAATTCCTGCAACCCCACCTTCAAGGGCTACAATTTTATTTGCAACGGCATCATTTGTTGGGTTTGATAGTCTTGTGTAAAAGTAACCTGATTCTTTTAAGTCAAAAAGATTACCCATTTGTTCAGATGAATCGTATTTAAAAGTTGTTGATTGAATAATTGGCAATACTCTTGGTTCACCATTTTTTGGTTCGTAACCAGCTTGTACACATAATGTTCCTAAATTTTTCTTTGTCATTTTGTCCTCCATAAATTATAAATAAATTTGTCGGCAGCTCAAAGGATTAAAAATAAATTCTGATAAGATAAAGCTTTTATAAAATAAAAAAAGCTCCCGTCCCTAAAGGACGAAAGCTGTGCTTCGTGTTACCACCTTTTTTTATTATTTTATCGCTAAAATAACCTCATAGAGTACCAACATACTCCGAACGCTATAACAGGCGTACCTGTCGCAGCCTAAACACTTGTCTCGGTGCGATAACTCCAAGGCCATGTTCCAAGGTAATCCTTTTGATTTCTTTCACCAAATGAAATCTCTCTGTGAAAAGTTTTACAATGTACTCTCCTCTTCAAAGTCTATGAATGCAATTATAAATAGAGAAATTTTTTTTGTCAAGAAAGATTTTTAGAAATTTTTAATTTTTTAAATAAATTGGTATCAATACAAATAAAATCCTTGCTATTGACGATACCTTAAGATTTGTAATATAATAAACAATATGCTAAAAATAGCGATTTATATAGAAAGGTGATTAAATGTCAGGACATTCTAAATGGAATAATATTAAAAATAAAAAAGGTAAGGAAGACGCAAAGAAGGGCAAGATTTTTACTAAACTTGCTAGACAAATAACTGTTGCTGCTAAGGAAGGTGGACTTGATCCAGATTACAATCCATCTCTTAAGGTTGCCATTGATAAAGCTAAGGCTGAAAATATGCCTAACGACAACATCGATAGGGCAATTGCAAAAGCAGGCGGCGGAGATAATGACGATAACTTTGAAGAAATTGTTTATGAAGGTTATGGCCCAGGTGGAGTTGCTGTTATGGTAAATTGTTTGACAGACAATAGAAATAGAACTGCTCCAGATGTAAGACATCTATTTGACAAGTACAATGGAAATCTTGGACAACCTGGCTGTGTTTCCTTTATGTTTGACAAGAAGGGTTCTCTTGGAGTTCTAAAGGAAGGACTTGATGAAGATGAATTTACTCTTACTGCTATTGATGCAGGAGCTGAAGATGTAATCGATAGGGGAGAAGCCTTTGAAATTGTAACTGCTCCAGAAGATTATATTGAAGTAAGGAAAGTTTTAGAAGATGCTGGACATTCTTTTATTGAATCTGAAATAACTTTCATTCCACAAACTACAACTGAGCTTACTGATGAAGATGATATTAAAAACATGGATAAGTTAATTGACGCCTTGGAAGACAATGACGATGTAACTGATGTCTATACTTCTTGGGAGAGAGATTAATGGAAATTAATAGAATTATAGACCATACACTTTTGAAGCCTGAGGCCACTGAAGAGCAAATTGAAAAACTTCTTAAAGAAGCAATAGAATATGATTTCTTTTCAGTTTGTGTAAATCCTGTTTGGGTAAAAAAATGTGCTGAAATGTTAAAGGACACTGGCGTAAAAGTCTGTACTGTTATTGGTTTTCCTTTAGGGGCAAATACTCTTGAAACTAAAGTTTTTGAAACAAAGAATGCTCTTGATAATGGAGCAGACGAAATTGACATGGTCATTAACATTGGCTACATGAAGTCAAAGAAATTCCATGAAGTTGAAAATGAAATTGCTGAACTTGCAAAAATTTGTCATGACGAGGGTGCAATATTGAAAGTAATTTTAGAAAACTGCCTTTTAACTAAGGATGAAATAAAAAAAGCCTGCCAACTTGCTGATAAAGCTGGAGCTGATTTTGTAAAAACTTCAACTGGTTTTTCAACTTCTGGAGCTGATGCAGAAGATGTTAAACTCATGAAGGAATCTGTTTCAGATAGAGTTAAAGTAAAGGCAAGTGGTGGAATTAGAGACTATAAAAAAGCAATGGAAATGGTAAATAATGGAGCAGACAGACTTGGAGTCTCAGCTGGTCTTGCAATTTATAAGGAGAGCAAATCATTATGAGAATAAATCCCGTTGCCTTTACAATTTTTGGAATAGAAGTAAAGTGGTACGGAATTTTAATAGCCCTTGGAGTCTTTTTAGCTATTTTTATCACAGAAAAAATGGCAGAGAAGAAAAATTATAGTAGGGGTCTTTATAAAGATATTTCCACAGATGTTTCTCTCTTTGCAGTTTTAATTGGAGTTCTTGGTGCAAGGCTTTATTATGTAATTTTTGAGTGGGAATATTATAGTCAGCACTTAGACGAAATTCTTGCCATAAGAAATGGTGGACTTGCTATTTATGGCGGCATCATAGCTGGAGGACTAACTATTTACTTTTTCTGTAGGCATAAAAAAGTAAATTTTTGGACTCTCCTTGACTGTGTTGCACCAGGTCTTGCCCTTGCACAAGCAATTGGCAGGTGGGGAAATTATATCAACGGAGAAGCTCACGGTGGCGTAACAAATGTCCCTTGGGCTATTTTAGTTGATGGACAGAGGGTTCATCCAACATTTTTTTACGAATCAATTGTAAATTTTTCTATATTTTTGTTTTTGTATTTTTATCTTTCAAAAAAGCAAAAATTTGATGGTCAGCTTATTTCTTTTTACATGATAGTGTATGGAATTGCAAGATTTTTCATTGAAGGAATGAGAACTGATTCCCTTTATATTGGTGCTTTTAGGGTATCTCAACTTGTGAGCATTGGCATTATAATTTTTGGGATTGCAATTAGACTTATAGCTAAGAGGGAACAAAAGAATATAAAATAATTGAGACTAGGTAACTAGTCTAATTTTTTAGGTGATATTTTGAATAAAATTAATTACAATTTGGAAATGGAAAAAGTAATAAAAAAAATTAATAAGGAAGATAAGCCTAGCCTTCTTTTGCACTCTTGCTGTGGTCCCTGCTCTTCTGCTGTCTTGGAGAGAATAAGTGATTATTTTGACATTGATATCTTTTATTACAATCCCAACATCGACAGCGCTCATGAGTTTTACAGAAGGTCTGATGAGCAAATTAAGCTTGTAGAAGACTTGGGACTTGATGATAAAATTGATGTGAAAGTTATAAAATACAAGCACCAAGAATTTTTATCTTACATCAAGGGCTTTGAAAAATATGAAGAGGGCGGAGCCAGATGCTTTAGATGTTATAGGCAAAGACTTGAGGAAACGGCAAAATATGCGGCAGAAAATAATTACGACTATTTTGCAACAACTCTTTCCATTTCACCCCACAAGGATTCACAAATTTTAAATCGATTAGGTAAATTTCTTTCAGAAAAATATAAGGTTAACTATTTATTTTCAGATTTTAAAAAGAAAAATGGTTTTAAGAGGTCAGTTGAGCTAACTGATAAATTTAATATGTATAGACAAGATTATTGTGGTTGCGAATTTAGCAGAGGTGAAGATTGAAAAACATAAAAAATATTTTCATTATTTCTGTTATTTTTATTTTGACATTTGGACTTTACATATCCTATACTATGAATTTTGATTTTAGCAATAGTGAAAATAAAATAGGGGAAGCTAAAAATTTAAAAACTGAAGAAACAAAAAAGGAAGACAAGTCAGAAGTAAAAATCCTTGCCATGGGGGATATGATTTTTCATCAACCTATAGTAAAAAATTATAGGAGCAATGATACTTACGACTTCACGCCAATTTTTGCAAATATTTCTGCTGACATCAATGAAGCAGACCTTGCCCTAGCAAACTTTGAGGGCTCAGTTAATTCAAATAGAAAATTATCAGGATTTCCACTTTTTAATTTTCCTAAGGAAACAATTTATTCTCTAAAAATTGCTGGCTTTGATGCACTTTCGACTGCAAACAATCACGCCCTTGACACAGGACTTGATGGCATAGGGGAAACTATCTCCCACATAAGGGAAAGTGGCATGAAAAATTTTGGCACTCTTACAGAAGATGGCGACAAGGGAATAATTATTGAAAAAAATGGAATAAAAATTGGACTTATTTCCTTTACAGACACTTTAAATGGCATGGATTCCTTGATGAGAGGTAAGGAGTATTCTGTTAATACCTTTGCTCAAGATGTGAAGTCTGACATTCAAAATTTAAAGGACAATTCTGACATTGTAATTGTCTATCCACATTGGGGAAATGAGTATCAATTAGTGCCAAATGAAAGGCAGATTTTTTTAAAGGAAATGCTGCAAGAATCTGGTGCAGATATTATTTTGGGTTCTCATCCTCATGTTCTTCAGAGATATGAAGTTGAAGATAAAAATAATAAAAAATATTTTACAATTTATTCCATGGGCAATGCTCTTTCAAACCAAAGAGTTGAATATATAAAAAAATCTGGCGTAGATACTGGTGCTTTAATTAAATTAGTCATAGAAAAGGACAATGTAAGCGGCGAAACGAAATTAAAATCCTATGGTGTTTATCCAACCTATGTCAACAGGTATCATGCTAATGGAAAATTAAATTATGATTTAGTAAAGTTAGAGGACCTAATGCCAGGTGGTAGGCTTGATGATGTAACTACAAAGGAATTGAAGGCTAAAGCAGATAAAAAATATAAGGAAGCTTTAAAGGTTTTAAAGGGTGAAATATGAAAAGGGACCAGGTTCCAGGTACAAATTATATAATTTTTCAGGATGAAGATGAGTTTAAATACACAAGCGATGCTTTGATCTTGTCTTCCCTTGTCAAAGGTGGCCAAAGAGCTATAGACCTTGGCTGCGGAAATGGAATTTTATCTCTAAGAATTTGCCCTAGGTTCGGTGAAGTTCACGCAGTAGATAAAAATAAAAATGTCTTGGAAGCTTTTAAAAAATCTATTTTTTTAAATAAATTAGAAGACAAAATAAATTTATTTGAAGAAGATATTTTTAACTTAAAAAATCATTATGCTACAAATTATTTTGATGCAGTGGTTTTTAATCCGCCTTATTATGATTATGAAAATATGAAGTTTGAAACAAGCCAAGCCAAGCATTTTTTTGACATAGAAGGTAGCATTAACATAATTAATTATCTTCTCAAAAATTCTGGAAGTCTTTATATAATTTATCCGACTTACAGACTTGCAGAACTTATTTATAAGATAAATATGATCGGGTTAAAGGTTAAGAATATTATAAATATTCATGGTAATACTAATAAAAAATCAAAGACATCAATAATTATTGCTAAAAAGCAGGCAAACTTTGGCAATGATTTTAGAGATTTTTACATAAGAGATGGTTTAGAATATACAGATGAGATGAAAAGAGTTTATAGAAACGAGGTGATACTGTGATTTATTTTTGCCCAACACCTATAGGGAATTTAGGCGACATAACCCTAAGGACAATTGAAATTTTAAAGTCAGTTGACATTATTTTTGCTGAGGACACAAGAGTTACAGTAAAACTTTTAAATCACTACGACATAAAGGCAGAACTTAGAACTTATCATAAGTTTAACGAATCTGAAATGTCTGAAAAAATTATTGAAAACATAAAAGACAAGGACCTTGCCCTAGTAACTGACGCAGGCATGCCTGGCATATCTGACCCTGGTGCTGTTCTTGTAAAAAAATTAATCGAAGAAGACATTGATTTTAGAGTTTTGCCTGGTGCCAATGCAGCTTTAACAGCTCTGGTTTTATCTGGGCTTGATACAGAACACTTCCTTTTTTATGGATTTACAGCAAATAAATCATCTGCAAGGAAGAAAGAATTTGAAGCCTTAAAGGACTTAAAGTTTACTTTAATATTTTACGAGGCTCCTCATAGGATCAAGGACTTTTTAAAGGATGTCTACGAAATTTTTGGCGAGAGAAAAATTTCCATATCAAGAGAAATCACTAAGGTTTTTGAGGAGACTATTAGGTCTACTACATCAGGAATACTTGAAAAAGATATAACAGAAAAGGGCGAATTTGTAATTTGCTTAGAGGGAAAGACTGAAGAAGAGACCTATGACATAAGAGAACTTTTGCAAGAAGAATTAAAAAAAGGAATGAAAAAATCCCAAGCTGTTAAGGAAGTTTCAAGAAAATATAATATTCCAAAGAATGATGTTTACAAGGAGAGTTTGGATTTATGATAAATTTAAATGAACTTGAAGGACAAATAAAAGATGTAAATGCAAATTTAAGGGACAAGTATGACTTTGTATTTAAATTAAATAATGAAGACTTTAGGAATCAAATTAATAGTCAAGTTGGAAAAATTATAAAAATGGAGAAATTTCACAAGGAAGAAATTTCAAAATACAAGAGGACAGTTGGCGTTGATGGGTCCAACAACAGGTCTGGCGGAGCCTTTCCTCACTTTATAGAAATTTTTCAAGGCCTTGCCAAATCAACAGATGGAAATGAAGTGTATAAGACCAAGGTCTACACGCCCACATTAAATTCACTCTTTGATGAGCAAAATCTTTCACAAAAACTTTTGGCGACTATTGAAATTGAAACTGCATTAGAATACATTGACAAATACGATTTTGATTATTTAATGATGGACGGCGGGTTTATAAGATATAAAATCAACTGCCTTGATTTATTTAAAGAGCTTCGTGATAAATGTGAGAGGAAAAATATAATTCTCTTTGGTCTTATAAAGGACATAAAGACAAATGTAATATCAAGAAGTCTTGAGATAGACGAAAGTATTTACGATAGAGAAATTTTATTTAATAGGTTAAAAACTGGGGAAGCAATTTTAATTAAAAATGAAATAAATAAAAAATTCATCAAGGATGGAATGGGCGAGGGATTTTCATCTGCCTTTATGAGGACTTCAAAGTTTCCAGGAGCTGTTGGAGTTGATATTTTAGATACGCAAGAGAATTACCTTGAAGAAATTTGCAATTTGATTTACACGCTTACACCCATGTCATCAAGGGGAGTGCCTCTTTGGCTTGACATAGTGGACAAGGATGTAAAAATTACAGATGATATTTTAAAAATGCTTTTAGAAGAATATTTAGACAGAGATGTTTACGAGAGATTTTTTATTTCTGAAAGAGACAAGAGAACTTTATAGGAGGAAAAATGAAGGTACTTGGAATTACTACCACAAGGGAAGTATATATTGGTTCTAAGGAAAAAAACTTTAGAAACAATGAATTTTTAATAGTTGAAGACCCAGTTCAAGGCGATATCATTGGGGAAGTTGTAGATTCAAAGACTTTTAACAGATTTATTCCTCTTGATATTGGCGGAGATTTTATTGACAGTGATGTCTTATCTTCTCTAGGCTCTATGGGTTATGATGTTGGCGATGAAACAGTTTATGTTGCAAAACTAAGATTTTTTGAGGAGTTACTTTATCCACCTCTAACTGGAAGTGACTTGAGGGCACCAGAATTTAATGAAATTAAAAATTTATTAATAGACACTAAGCCAAATAATTCATTGATTCTCGGTTCCATAAAAAACACTGACAATATTGCTGAAAACATGGATGATATTTATAAAAATCTCTTCAGCACTTTTGAAAACAATGAATACTTAAAGCAAAGGGAGCTTCCTTATTTATTTGACTACAAGTCCATGCACCAATACCCACACATAGGAGTCTTTGGAGGATCAGGTTCTGGTAAGTCCTTTGGCTTAAGAGTTGTACTAGAAGAATTAATGGAAATGGGCGTGCCTGCCATAGTAATGGACCCTCATTATGAAATGGATTTTTCTAATAATTCTGAAATTTCTGATAAAAATTATTCTGACAAGTTCAAGTGTCTTGAGATTGGTCTCCACACAGGAATTAAATTTCAAGAACTACAAAAAAGAGACTTAAAAAATCTTTTAAATGCAGCATCACCTTTAACAGATTCTATGAAAAATGTTATTGATGTAATGTTAGCCAAGGGCTCAAGCTATGAGTCCTTTAAAAATAAGCTAGACATGCTTTTGGAAGGGCAAGAAATTGGTTCAAGAGATAAAATAATTGCTGAAATTGCTGCAGAACCAGACATAAGTAAAAAGAATAGGCTAGAAGAAGTTCTTGATGTTTATGAAAGATATGACAAGACTTGTAATTCAATGAGTGTGCGTGGAGTCTTGTGGAGACTTATTAATCTTCAAAACGAGGGAATTTTCTCCCACAATATTGAAGAGCTTTTGGATTTATTAAAGAGAAGAAAATTAGTTGTCCTTCAAGGCTCAACTAGAATGATAAATGTATTTTCAACTTATCTTTTGGCGAAATTATATTATCTAAGAAAGGAATATAGGGACGAACTTTACAGAAACAATGCAAAGGTAGACTATTTCCCACCTTTTGTAATAATTACTGACGAAGTCCACAATTTTGCACCAAAGGGTTTTGACACTCCATCAAAAAGTATTTTGCGTGAAATTTCTCAAGAGGGAAGAAAGTATGGAGTATTTTTAATTCTTGCAACGCAAAGACCGACGCTTTTAGATGAAACGATTACGGCTCAGCTAAACACAAAACTAATTTTTAGAACTGTAAGGGCATCTGACATTGACACAATAAAAGAAGAAACAGACCTTTCCACAGATGAGACCAAGAGACTTCCATATTTGAGTTCAGGCGATGTATTTATTTCATCAGCAAAAAAAGGTCGCACATCCTTTGTAAGAATTAGGGCGGCAAATACAGTTTCTCCTCACACAGAAAATCCTTTTGATGAACTTGAAGGCCATGAAAATGAAGAATATGAAAAGTTTTTTATGGACATAAAGGATTTACTTCCAATAGATGCTTCAAATTTAAGTCAAGTTTTAATGAATTACAATAAAAAATCTGGAGAAAATTTATCCTATGATGACTTAAAAAATAAGTTAGATGAGTTATGCAAAAGAGACTTTATAGAAAAAGAAGATAACTTTTTAACGGAAATGTATAAAATAAAGTAAAAAATAACTGACTCTATAAAAATTTTAGAGTCAGTTTTTATTTTTCTGTATTTTTTAAAAGATATTCATCATACAAGTTTTGAAGGGATAATTTTTTTTCAATTAACTTAATTTTATCTTTGCGGCTTAAAGTTTTTATAAAATATTCTTTTTTTAGGGCGTCGGATTTATCCTTGCACTTTTCACTAAAGACCATTACAAGGGGGAGTCTTGAGGCAGTATACTTTGATGCAATGCCCTTATTGTGAGCCTTAAGTCTCTTGTCTAGGTCATTGGTGTAGCCAGTGTAGAGGCTGTCGTCTACGCACTTTAAAATATATACGAAGCTAGACATTTAAGTCTCCCCCTAAAAACTCATCGACTGCAAAATTTATAATCTCAAATTCAAAGCCGCGCCCCTGCAAATATTTTTTTGCAGAATTTATTTTTTTTTAGGTCTTTTTCCTCTGCATCTAATTTTTTACTGAGAAGGTCCTCTGCATTTAGATATTCAAGTTCATAGTCGTAATCTCTCATAATTTTTTCTATTATGTCATTTTTAATTCCCTTAGACCTTAACATATAAATAATCTTTATCTTGCCGTATTTTTTTATATTCATGGCATCATTTAAGTAACGCCTTGCATAGTCTTCGTCATTTAAATATTTTTTCTCATTTAAAATTGGGATAACTGTGTCAATAATTTCACCGCTTATTTTATTTTTATACAAGTAGTCAATGAGTTGTTTTTCAGTTTTATTTCTTTGCAAAAATCTATAGGATAAAAGAAGTGCATCAGTTTTTTCATCTTCAAATTTTAATTTATCTATAATTTCATCTTCTACTTCTTGACCCTTATAGAGTCCAAATTCTATTAGAGTTTCTTCAGAAATTTCAATTTCATCGCCGCTGTCAAAGAGAATCTGAAATTTTTTCTTTTCAAAACTTATATTTGATATAATCATTTTATCACCAAATTAATTTTAACATAAAATTTAAAAATCCCCAATTCATCTAAATCAACAAAATGTGGAAAAATAAAAGCAAAGAGTATATAATTATATAGAGTTTAAGACAAAAGAGGTGCAATATGTTTGAGTTAATCTCGCAAGTGTTGAGATATGTTTTTATAATCTTAATTTATCTTTTTATTTTTAGTATTTTAAGATTGATGTATCTTGATGTAAAAAGCATGACAAATAGGGGAGACTCTCTTGACGATGCTTATTTAAAAGTAGTTAATAGACTTGATTCCTTGGACTTTAAAATGCAGGAGTATTATGTAATTGATGGTGACTTAACTCTTGGCAGAAGTTCAAGAAATGACATAGTTATAAAAGATAAATTCGTGAGTAAAAACCATTTAAAAATTCATGATGACAGTGAGGCTTATTATATTGAGGATCTTGGGTCTGCCAATGGAACTTTTTTAAATGGTGCAAAAATTGATCCTAATGAGTTAATTGAACTTCAAAACAATGACAAAATTGGAGTTGGATTTATTCAATTTATTTTTGTAGATAAAAGGTGAAAAAGTGTTAGATAATATTTTAAAACAGCGAAAACCTAGAAATCTTCTCTTGATTTTTGAAATTCTAAGTATTTTATTGTTATTTTCTTACAACAATAACAATGTTGACAGATACATAGTTATTTTATTTTTGGGTTTGATTTTAATTGTATATATTTCAAATTTAGTTCTAGGCAAGGTATCTTCAGGAGATAATTATATATTTTTAATAGTCTCCATGCTTCTAAGTCTAGGCATTATAACTATATACAGATTGTCGCCAAAACTTGGCTTGAGGCAACTTATTTGGGTACTAGCAGGTATATTAGTTTTTTACTTAACTTATTTTATAATTAGGGCCATGAGAAGGCTTGAGTATATGACAGGCCTTTATTTAGGGCTTTCAATTTTATTTTTCTTACTAACAATTATTCTTGCTCCAGATAAATATGGTGCTAAAAACTGGATAGAAATTTCTGAAGGAATTACAATTCAGTTGTCAGAATTTACTAAGATTTTAGTTATATTTTTAATAGCTTCTTTTTATACAACATTCCAAAATAGACTTAAAAAATTAAATTATAAGTACACTTCATATTACTTGATGGGAGTAATATATATTTTTGTGGGCTTTTTATTTATTCAAAGAGACTTGGGAACTGCTGCTATATTCGTAGCTATCTACACACTCCTTCAGTATATTTATGACGAGGATAGGGTTTCGATTTTAGTCAATATTGGACTAATGATAATTGGTTCAGTTGTTGGTTACTTTTTATTCTCTCATGTTAGGAAAAGAGTGGATATATGGCTAAATCCATGGACAGCTGATAAGGTTGTGAATGATGCTAGACAAATTGTACAGTCACTATTTGGCATAAGTGAAGGTGGATTTTTTGGTCAAGGAATTGGACTTGGCTATCCTAAACAAATTACCCTTGCTCACTCTGATGTGATTTTCTCAGCAATTTGTGAAGAGATGGGAATACTTACTGGAATAGGAATAATCATGCTCTACATGCTTTTAGTTTATAGGGCTATTAAGATTGCATTAAATCAAGAATATTTATTTTACAGAATTCTTGCCCTAGCTGTTGCAATCTTATTTACAGTGCAAGCTTTCCTAAATATTGGTGGAGTAATAAAATTAATACCAATGACTGGGCTCACACTTCCTTTTATATCCTATGGAGGAAGCTCAATGATCTCTAGTTTTATTTTACTGGGAATACTTCAGGTTACCAGTGAAGATTTATCATACAAATACGATAGGGGAATAGACAATGAATAGTAAAGACAATAAGAGAATTTTAGTTTTACTTGTTTTTTTAATAATGCTATTAGTTGCTCCAATAATTTATTTAACTTATTTCACAGTTTTTAAGGCGGGAGATATTATAAATCACCCAGCCAATAGAAGAAGTGAACTTAGAGAAAATTCTGTCAAGAGGGGAACTATTTACGATAGAAATCACGAGGTCCTTGCCTATTCCAATGGAGAAAAATATAATTATCACAGAATTTATAATCAACCAGTTATTTATTCTCATATCATTGGTTATTCTGACAAAATTGTAGACAAGTATGGGCTAGAAAAAGAGTTAAATAGTTATCTTGTTGGAAAAGAAGGCTCTAAAATTCTAAAGACCTTTAAATCAATAATAAATAAAAAATACGATCCCTATACTGGAGACGATGTAACTTTAACTACAGACACTGACCTTCAAGAAAAGACTAGGTCTGTCTTATCATCAAATGCTGAAAAGGGTTCAGTTGTCATTATGAATCCAAAAACTGGAGAGGTTCTGTCAATGGTATCTCTGCCAGATTTTAATTCTCAAAATATAGCCAAGGATATGCAAGCTATTAATGAAGCCAACAATGGAGCTCTCTTTAATGCTTCAACAAAGGGCAAGTTTGCTCCTGGTTCAGTTTTTAAAATAGTTACAACAACTGCTATACTTGAGTCTGGAATTTCTCAAAAATATACAGATGAAGGTGTGGAAAAAATTGACAATGGTCGTGAATTTAAAAATGCCGGCAATAAAACTTATGGAAGAGTTGACCTTAAAAAGGCATTTACAAATTCATTAAACACTTACTTTGTAAGAAAATCTGTAGATATGGGCATAGATGTAATGTCACAAGTTGCAGAAAAATACATGATAAATAAAAAAGTTGAATTTGAACTTCCACTAGAAACTTCGACTTGGGACTATAAGAGAAGTGGTTTTGACAAAACTGCACTTGGAGCTGCAGGGATTGGCCATGATACGCTTTTAGTTACACCTCTAGAAATGTGCATGGTGGCATCAACTATTGCCAATGATGGAGTAATGATGCAACCTCACATAGTTAAGAGAATTGATTCTTCTGATGGCAAGAATATTGTGAGAAATACACCAACAGTTTTAAGTGAAGTTACTTCTAAGGAAAATGCAGATCAAATTACAAAATATATGATAAATGTTGTCAACAATGGTACTGGTACAGAAGCCTATGTATCTGGCATGAAGGTTGCAGGTAAGACTGGTACTGCACAACTAGACTTAAAAGAAGGAACAAACAACGCCTGGTTCGTTGGCTTTGCTCCAGCAGATGATCCAAAGGTTGCAATTGCAGTTGTAATTCCAAATGTAAAGGATTTTGGGTCACAAGCTGCAGCTCCTATAGCAGGTGAACTTTTAAAATACGCTGTAAATAATTTGCAGATTGAAGAAGAGTGATGCCATGTTTAATAATAATTTTGTAACAGCCTTTGTTGCAGCAGCAGGCATGGGCAAGAGGATGAAAATGGGAATTAACAAGCAATTCCTTGCCATTGATGGAAAGCCAATTCTTGCTCATACTATTAAAAAAATTGAAAAATCTAAGTATGTTGACTTTTTGATCTTAATCGTAAAGAAAAGTGACATGCACTATGTAAATGACATAATTGATAAATACAAAATCAACATGAACTATAAAATTGTCTACGGAGGCAAGGAGAGGCAAGATTCTATAAATAACGGTCTCTTAAATATGCCTGAGGAAACTGACATAGTCCTTACTCATGACGGTGCAAGGCCCTTTGTTTCAGTAGAAAAAATTGATGAAGCCATTGAAAGTGTAATGGAAACTGGGGCAACAGTCTTGGCAAATCCTGTTAAGGACACTATAAAGGTCTCCATGGATGGAGAAATAGTTGATTACACGCCAAATAGGAATAGACTTTGGCAAGTTCAAACTCCACAAGTTTTTAAAAAAGAAATTCTTATAAAAGCCTATGAGCAAGCTTATTCAGAAGGCTATTATGGGACTGATGATTGTTCCTTAGTTGAAAAAACTGGAGTTAAGGTGAAATTAATTTACAACTCCTATGACAATATAAAAATTACTACAAGAGAAGATTTATCTATTGCAAATATACTTGTGAAGAAGGTGAAGACATGAGAATAGGAATTGGTTATGATGTCCACAAGTTGGTAGATGATAGGAAACTTTTTATTGGCGGCATAGAAATCCCCTATGAGAAAGGACTTCTTGGTCATTCAGATGCAGATGTGCTTATCCACGCAATTATGGATTCAATTTTAGGAGCCCTTGCCCTTCGTGACATTGGCTATCATTTTCCAGATACTGACAATGAATACAAGGATATTGATTCAAAAATTCTTTTAAAGAGAGTTTATGAAATAATGAAAGCAAAAAACTATAAAATTGGTAATATAGACTCAGTTATTGCTTGCCAAAAGCCAAAGCTGGCACCTTATATTGATGACATGAAAAAGGTAATTGCTGAAATTTTAAACACTGATGTAGAAAATATTTCTATAAAGGCGACAACAACTGAAAAACTTGGCTTTATTGGCAGAGGAGAGGGAATTTCCTCAGAAGCAGTATGTTTACTTGAAAGGGATGATTAAAAAAGATGAAATTTTTTATTGACACAGCAAATATCGAAGAAATACGCGAAATTAATTCTTGGGGAGTGCTTTCTGGAGTTACAACTAATCCAAGTTTAATTGCAAAGAGCGGTGGAGTTTTTGAAGATGTAATTAAAGAAATTTCAGATATTGTTGATGGAGATATTTCAGCAGAAGTTATTTCTACAGACTTAGATGGAATGATTAAAGAGGCGAGAGAACTTGCTAAAATTTCCAAAAATATTGTAATAAAAATTCCCATGATTGAAGAAGGACTTAAGGCTGTAAGTATTTTAAGTAAAGAAGGCATAAGAACCAATGTCACTTTAGTATTTTCAGTTTCACAGGCTCTTCTTGCAGCAAATGCTGGAGCTACTTTCGTAAGTCCTTTTATGGGTAGGCTAGACGATATTGGTGAATCTGGCATGGATCTTGTGGCTGATATTGCCTATATTTTTAAAGAGTATGGATATGAAACTAAAATTATTGCGGCAAGCATAAGACACATTAATCATGTAGAAGATGTTGCAAGAACTGGTGCTGATATTGCAACAATTCCATATAAAATATTTAAAGAAATGATTAAGCATCAATTGACAGATAGTGGTTTAGAAAAATTTTTAGAAGATTTTAAAAATGTAAAGACAAAGGAGAAATAAGATGGACAGAAATTTAGCATTAAACTTAGCAAGAGTAACAGAAGCAGCAGCACTTTCAGCAGGCAAATGGCTTGGAAAAGGCGACAAAAACGCAGCAGATGGGGCTGCAGTAGATGCCATGAGAAGAATGTTTGACACAGTTGACATTGACGGAACTGTTGTAATAGGCGAAGGAGAAATTGATGAAGCTCCTATGCTATACATTGGCGAAAAAATTGGCACAAAAGATGGGGAAGAAGAAGTAGACATTGCCGTTGACCCAATTGACGGAACAAATTCTATTGCCAATGGTATGGATAATTCTATTGCTGTTTTGGCAGTAGCTCCAAAGGGATGCCTTTTAAATGCTCCTGATATTTATATGGATAAAATTGCCTGCGGACCTAAGGCTAAGGGACTTATAAAGTTAGATGATAGTCCATCAGAAAATATTAAGAGAGTTGCCAAGGCCTTAAACAAAAACATTGATGATATTGTAGTTGCAGTTCTTGATAGACCTAGACATGAAGACTTAATAAATGAAATTATTTCTATTGGTGCAAGAGTTAAAAAAGTTTCTGACGGAGATGTAGTTACAGCTATTGAAACTTGTTATGAAGATTCTGGAGTGGACCTTGTTATTGGTCGTGGCGGTGCTCCTGAAGGTGTAATTGCTGCAGCAGCTCTAAAATGTTTAGGTGGAGATTTCCAAGGAAGACTTCATCCAACAGATGAAAAACAAGAACAAAGATGTAGAGACTTAGATTCAGACTTGAAAAAAGTTTATACAATTGAAGATTTAGTTAAGGGCAATGAAGTTATTTTCTCAGTAACTGGCATCACTTCAGGAGAAATTCTTGAAGGAGTAAAATATTACGGAGACAATAAGGCAAAAACTGATACTTTAGTTTTAAGACTTCCAAGTGGAACTCAAAGATTTATTAAATCAATCCATTCACTTGACTTAAAACCAGACTACGCTAAATAATTTATTATGAGTAATGACAATGAATTAAAAAATAAGTCAATTGATGATTTGAGGAGAATTTCTAAATCCTTGGGTTTAAAAGATGCAGATAATTACGATATTGATGATTTGAAGCACTATATTATAAGAGGAGAATTGCCAATAAAAGATATGCCTTTAGACAAATTAAAGGTAGCTGAGCTTAGGGAAATTGCAAAGGATTATGGAATAGAAAAATCCTACAATTTAAAAAAAGAAGACTTAATTAAAAAAATAAACTCAATAAGAGATAATGAAAAAATAGAAAAATTAGACCTTTCTGAAAATGCTCAAGAAACATTAAAAAATTTAGAAGATAAGGACTATGTTAAGGGTATTTTAGAGCTACATCAAGATGGCTATGGATTTTTGAGAAGAATTAATTATCTTCCAAGCGAAGAAGACATTTATGTATCTCCATCGCAAATAAGAAAATTTAGGCTAAGAAATGGAGATGAAATTCTTGGAATTAAATCACCTCCAAAGGATGGAGAAAATTTCAACGCCCTCCTGTTTATTAAATCAGTAAATGGTATGCACCCTTCAAAAATTTTAAATAGACCTTATTTTGACAACTTGACACCAATTTATCCTAAGAAGAAAATAAATCTTGAAACTGAGGAAGAAGATATTGCCATGAGAGTAATTGATTTACTCTCACCAGTAGGTCTAGGTCAAAGGGGACTAATAGTTTCACAGCCAAAATCAGGAAAGACAACCCTATTAAAAAAGATTTCTAAATCCTTAAATACAAATTATCCTGACTTACATTTAATCGTTCTTCTTGTAGATGAAAGGCCTGAAGAAGTTACTGACATGAAAAGATCAGTGAAGGGAGAAGTTGTCTATTCAACCTTTGATGAAAATCCTAAAAACCACACTCGAGTTGCAGAAATGGTAATTGACAGGGCAAAGAGGCTCGTGGAAAATAAAGAAGATGTTGTGATTCTTTTAGATTCTTTAACAAGACTTTCTCGAGCTTATAATTTAATTACACCAACAAGTGGAAAGACTCTTTCGGGTGGTCTTGATCCATTGTCTCTTCACAAACCAAAGAGATTTTTTGGAGCAGCAAGAAATATTGAAGAGGGTGGGAGCTTAACAATCCTTGCCACTGCTCTTGTAGATACTGGTTCAAGGATGGACGATGTAATCTTCGAAGAGTTTAAGGGAACAGGCAATATGGAGCTTCACCTCAACAGAAGTCTTTCAGAAAAAAGAATTTTCCCAGCAATTGATATTTTAAAATCAGGCACTAGGAAAGAAGAGTTCTTGTTGACTAAGGAAGAACTTGCTTTTAATTATGAATTTAGAAATAATTTAAATGAAGACAACATTGAAGATGTGACAGAAAAATTTTTAGATAAATTATCAAAGACGAAAAACAACAAAGAATTTTTAGAAAAATAATTATCTTTCTTGCTTCAAATGTTGATTTATAGCCTTATATATTGTATAATGATTAAGGTAATAAATATATTTGTACTACAATGAAAATTGTGTTATAATATTAAAATTGAGTTATAAAAAAGTTTAAGGGGGCTAAACAATGAAAAAAGGAATTCATCCAGATTATAAAGAAGCTACAGTAACTTGTGCTTGTGGCAATACTTTTAAAACAGGATCTGTTAAAGAAGATTTAAAAGTTGAAATTTGTTCAGCTTGTCATCCTTTCTTTACAGGAAAGCAAAAACTCTCTGATCATGGCGGAAGAATTGAAAAATTCAATAGCAGATACAAGAGAAATAAATGACAATGAGGTTAGCCTAGCTAACCTTTTTTATTACTTAAATTTATGAAGATAAAAGAAGCCCTAATAGAGGGAAGAGATTTTTTAAAAAACTTAGAATATACAGATCCAATTTATGAAACTAGAAAAATTTTAGGTGAAATTTTGGAGAGAGACTTATCTTATTTAGTTTCTCACGAAAATGAAGAACTATCTGCGTCAGTTGAAAGAAAATATTTTGATATATTAAAAAAGAGGCAAGAGGGTCTACCTCTACAATATATTTTGGGAAGAGAAGATTTTTACGGAAGAACTTTTACTGTATTAGAAGGCGTTTTAATACCAAGGCAGGATACAGAAATTTCTGTAGAAGTAATTTTAAAAATTCTAAAAAATAACAATATTAAGAATCTTCTTGAAATTGGATGTGGAAGTGGGATTGTTAGTATTACACTGGGCCTTGAGACTAAGGGACAGGTGGGTATAACTGCAGTTGACATAAGTCCTCAGGCTATTAAAAATACAAATATAAATAAAAATAATTTAAATTCAAATATTAAAATTTTAGAGAGCGATTTATTCGATGAAATTAATGAGATATTTGATTTAATTTATTCAAATCCGCCCTATATTAAATCTCATGACATAGAAAACTTGCAAGTAGAAGTAAGAGATCATGAACCTAGACTTGCACTAGATGGCGGAAGCGACGGACTTTATTTTTACAGAAAGATCATTAAAGATGCACCAAAGTTTTTAAACAGTCATGGATTTTTAGTATTTGAAATAGGCTATGACCAAGCTGAGGATATTTCTTCAATAATGAGGGAAAATTTTGACCTTAAAATTTATAAGGATTTGAATAATTTAGATAGAGTAGTAGTTGGACGATTAAAGGTATAGGGGTAAATATGTACGAAAAACTTTCGGTTTTTGAAGATAGGTTAGTAGAGCTTGAAAAAGATTTGAGCAATGTAGAAATTATTAATGACTCTAAACTTTACCAACAAAAGGCCATTGAACATGCAGAGATTGAGCCAATTGTTGCAAAATATAGAGAATATAAAAATACGCTAAAGGCTTTAAACGAAAATAAAGAATTGATAAAAGAAAAATTAGATGATGAATTTAAAGATTTAGTTAGAGAAGAAATAAACGAAGGAACAAAAAAAGTTGAAACTTTGGAAAATGATTTAAAGGTTTTATTGATTCCTAAAGATAAAAATGACAGCAAAAATGTTATGGTAGAAATTCGTGCAGGTGCTGGCGGAGATGAAGCAGCACTTTTTGCTGGAGTATTGTACAGACAATATGTTAGATACGCCGAAAGAAAAGGCTTTAAAGTAGAAACTATTTCTTCCAATGAAATTGGCATTGGCGGATTTAAAGAAATTGTCTTTATGATAATAGGTAATGGCGCCTACTCAAGACTTAAATACGAATCAGGAGTTCACAGAGTTCAAAGAGTTCCTGAAACAGAAAGTGGCGGTAGAATTCACACTTCTACAGCAACTGTTGCAGTTTTACCAGAGGCTGAAGATGTGGATATTGAAATTGATCCATCTGAAATTAAATTTGATGTCTTCCGTGCATCAGGCAATGGTGGACAATGTGTAAACACTACTGACTCTGCCGTTAGACTTACTCACATTCCTACTGGAATAGTTATTTCTTGCCAAGATGAAAAGTCCCAACTTAGAAATAAGGAGAAGGCAATGAAGTTACTTAGATCAAAATTATATGATTTAAAACTTCAAGAACAAAATGAAAAAGAATCCATGGAGAGATCTTCACAAATTGGAACTGGAGATAGATCTGAAAGAATTAGGACCTACAATTATCCGCAAGGAAGAGTAACTGATCACAGAATTAACTTCACATCTCACAGAATTGACGCCATTAACGACGGTGACTTAGATGAAATAATTGATGCGTTGATAACACATGATCAAACTCAAAAAATCGAAAATATTGATTAAAAAACAAAAAATAAATATTAGATTTATTTAGTGCATATATTTGATTTTTCATAAACAATAGTCTATAATATTAATTGTAATTTTATTATTAAATTAATTTTATGGGGGTAATATTATGAATCAAATGACAAGTGACAATCTAAGATCCGCATTCGGTGGAGAATCTCAAGCTCGTACTAGATATAATATCTGGGGCGATGTAGCTGAAAAAGATGGCTTCAAAAATGTTAAAAGACTTTTTGATGCAACTGCTGATGCAGAAAAAATTCACGCAACACTTCACTTCAAAGCTTTAAGAGACGTATCTGGAGATTTTCCTGTAACTTCTATGGCAGGATTTGGAATCAACAGCACATCTGATAACCTTGAAGCTGCAAGAAATGGTGAAATATTTGAATCAACTCAAATGTATCCAGCATTTATAGCAGTTGCAGAAATGCAAGGTGAACAAGAAGCGGTTAAGGCTATGAAATTCGCCACAGCTGCAGAAAAAGTTCATGCTGAAAGATATTTAGAAGCAAAAGAAGCAGTTGATGCAGGAAAAGATCTTGATGTTGAAAAAATCTATCTATGTCCTGTATGTGGATATATCACTTTTGAAGAAGAAGATAAATGTCCAATTTGCGGATGCGCAGGAAGCAAATTTGTTGCTTACTAATTTTTTTTAAGAAAAAACTCTCCAAATTAGTGGAGAGTTTTTTTATGGACAAAATTAAAAAATAATTAAATTAAATTTTAAAATAAATTATCTATAATTATTTAAGAACTTTTTAGGTAACTTGTACTGATATTTTACTTTTCTATCTAGCAATACCCTTATAGATTTTTTAGGACAAATATTTTCACATCTTGTGCAGAATATGCAACTCCCCTTTGAATGAGCTATTTTATTTTCTATGAATAAATTATTGACTGGACAATTCTTTACACAAAGGCCACAAGCAATACAAGTATCATCAATCCACAGATTATTTCTCTTTTCACTTTCTTTTTCTAGGCCACCAATTCTTTGGGATAGTCCCATTTTATTCCCAAAATTTGTATTTCCTTGAGTTTTCAGATTTCCATTTTTGATTTCAATAGATATTTTATCAGACTTTTTTAAAGCATGATGAATTTTAAAATTTATTAAAAAATTTTCAAAAAAGGGAAGTATAGGTAAATTAGAAATATTACTTGGCATATCAATGTGTCTGGAATAAATTAAATTAGCTGACTTTGGTAAGTAATCTCTTATTACATATGCTCCATCTCCAGAAAAACACATTTGAGTAACAAGACTCATAATATTTTTATTTTCCAAATTTTCTCTATATTTATTTAAAAACTCTCTTATTATTATAGGAGGAGTTGAGTAGTAGACAGGGTACATAATAATTAGTGTCTCTATTTCAGAAAAAAGTTTTTCAAAATTATAATTATTCTCAATGTTTATTATTTGGATTTTCAAATTTTCAGCAATTCTGTTTGCAATAAGTTTGGTATTTCCTGTACCTGAAAAATATATAAGTGCCATTCTATCTTTATTATATTCATATTCAAAGTTTTTCATAAATTCTCCTTAAGATTTTTGTAAGTATATTTATAAGTAATTTATTATCTAAATCTATTATATATAACTTTTATAAAATTATTTAATACAAATTTTAATAGAAAAGAAACAAATTATTGATAATTTTATTTGCCTATGTTATACTTTTATGCGGTAAGTAATACACACATTTTTTGATATTGAAGGAGTTGCCAATTTGGTCCCTTTGATAAATGATAAAAATGGAGGAAAAAAACACGGAGGTGGCTTAAATGTCAGTAATTTCAATGAAAAACTTATTAGAAGCTGGTGTTCACTTTGGACACCAAACTAGAAGATGGAACCCTAAGATGAAGAGATTTATATTTACCGAAAGAAACGGTATTTATATAATTGATCTTCAAAAAACTGTAAAAAAAGTAGAAGAAGCTTATGACTTTGTAAGAGAGATTGCAGCAAACAATGGAGAAATTCTATTTGTTGGTACAAAAAAGCAAGCTCAAGATGCAATAGAAAAAGAAGCTACAAAATGTGGAATGCCATACATTAACCAAAGATGGTTAGGTGGTCTTTTAACTAACTACAAAACTATTAACAAGAGAATCGAAAGACTTTACAAGTTATTCGAAATGGAAGAAAATGGTACTTTTGATGTTCTTCCTAAAAAAGAAGTTGCTCAATTATTACATGAAAGAGAAAAACTTGAAAAATTCCTTGGTGGAATTAAAGAAATGAAGGGAATGCCTCAAGCTTTATTTGTTGTTGACCCTAAAAAAGAAAGAATTGCAGTTAAAGAAGCTCATATTCTAGGAATTCCAGTTATCGGTATCGTTGATACAAATTGTGATCCTGAAGAAGTTGATATTCCAATTCCAGGAAACGATGATGCAATTAGAGCAGTAAAACTTATTACTGAAACTATTGCAAATGCAGTTATTGAAGGAAAACAAGGTAGTCAAATTGAAGATAGCGACAACGATTATGATGAATCCGCTCAAGAAGTTTCTGTAGAAATTGAAGAAGTTGAAGAAACTGTTGAGGAAGAAAAGTCAACTATAGAAGAGTAAAGATATTTCGAGAGTTCTAAAGTAATCCTTTAAGACTCTCTTTTTTTAAAATAAATAAGGAGTGAATTAAAATGGCTATTACAGCAGCATTAGTTAAAGAATTGAGAGAAAAATCTGGAGCAGGCATGATGGACTGCAAGAAGGCTTTAACAGAAACAAATGGTGATATGGACAAGGCAATAGACTTTCTAAGAGAAAAGGGCCTTGCATCTGTAGCAAAGAAGTCTTCAAGAATTGCATCTGAAGGTCTTGTTGATTCTTACATCCACGGTGGAAGAATTGGAGTTCTTGTTGAAGTTAACTCTGAAACAGATTTCGTTGCTAAAAACGATGAGTTTAAATCTTTTGTAAGAGATATTGCAATGCAAGTTGCAGCAGTTGCTCCAAAATATGTAAGTCGTGAAGAAGTTCCAGCTGAAGAAGTAGAACATGAAAGAAAAGTGCTTACTGAACAAGCTAGAGGCGAAAATAAACCTGAACACATTATTGAAAAAATGGTTGAAGGTAGACTTGAAAAATTCTATGAAGAAATTTGTTTACTAGACCAAGATTTCATTAAGGATCCAGACAAAAAAATCCAAGATATTTTAAATGATTTAATTGCAAAAATTGGTGAAAACATTAAAATCAGAAGATTTGTTAGATTTGAAGTAGGCGAAGGTCTTGAAAAGAGAGAAGAAGACTTTGCTGCAGAAGTAGCAAAACAAATAGGTTAACAAATTGGAGGAGTAAATGCCAAAATATAAGAGAATTGTTTTAAAACTCAGCGGAGAAGCCTTAGCTGGTTCAAATTCCGTTGGCATTGACATTAATTATGTCAATTTAATTGCAAAGCAAGTAAAGAAAATTTATGACTTAGGTGTTGAGATTGGTATTGTTGTAGGTGGCGGAAACTTTTGGAGAGGACGCGACGAAAATAATATTGATCGTGCTACATCTGATTATATGGGTATGTTAGGTACTGTAATGAACGCTTTAGCATTGCAGGACTCTTTTGAAAAATTAGGCGTTATTACTCGTGTGCAAACTGCTATCGATATGAGGCAAGTTGCTGAACCTTATATTAGAAGGCGTGCTATTAGACATTTAGAAAAAGGTCGCGTTGTAATATTTTCAGCTGGAGTTGGAAATCCATATTTTTCAACTGACACTGCGGCTGCACTTAGGGCTGCAGAAATTGATGCTGATGTTATATTACTAGCTAAAAAGGGAACAGATGGAATTTATGATTCTGACCCTAATATAAATGAAAATGCAAAAAAATATGACAATTTAAGTTATAGAGAAATCTTAAATAAAAACTTAAAGATTATGGATGGCACAGCAACAACTCTTTGCATGGACAACAGTATTCCTTTAAGAGTATTTGGAATAGATGAAGAAGATGCAATGTTTAAAGTTGTATGTGGCGAAGATATTGGTACAAGCGTTAAATAGGAGGATATTATGATATCTGATCTAAAAAAGAATACTGAGTCTAGAATGAATAAAACTGTAGGCTCACTTACTGAATCACTTCAGTCTATAAGAGCAGGTCGTGCTAATACTACTTTACTTGACAAAATTCATGTTGATTATTATGGACAAAAAACTCCAATTAATCAAGTTGCTAGTCTTTCTGCTCCAGAGCCAAGACTTCTTGCTATTCAACCATGGGATGCAAATTTAATCCCAGATATTGAAAAGGCAATATTAAAATCTGATTTAGGAATAACTCCTTCTAATGATGGAAAAATTATTAGATTAGCTATTCCTCAACTTACAGAAGAAAGAAGAAGAGATCTTACAAAGCTAGTTGGAAAGTATGCTGAAGAGGCAAAAATATCTATTAGAAATGTAAGAAGAGATGCTATGGAAGATATTAAAAAAGCAGAAAAAGCTAAAGAAATTTCTGAAGATGATAAAGCTTCCTATGAAGAAGACATTCAAAAGTTGACAGATAAATATATTAAAGAAGTTGACAAAGTAGCAGAAAATAAAGAAAAAGAACTTATGGAAATTTAAATTTTAGCCTTAGATTATTCTAAGGCTCTTTTTTTAAGGAGTTTTATGAATTATTACGAAGAATTAGACTTAAATAACATTCCAAAACACGTTGGAATAATAATGGATGGCAATGGAAGATGGGCAAAAAATAGAAATATGCCGAGAAGCTTTGGTCACAAAGAAGGTACTAAAAGAGTTATTGAAATTGTTGAAGCAGCTTATAAAATAAATATTAAATCCTTAACCCTATATGCTTTTTCAACAGAAAATTGGAAGAGACCAGAAGAAGAAATTTCAAAGCTAATGGATTTATTAGCCTTTTACATAAAAAGCCAGTTGGAAAAAATTAAAAAGAATAATGTAAAAATTAAAGTTCTAGGTGACTACAGAGCCTTTCCAGACCCAATTGTCAAACTAATTGAAGATGCGTTGCAGGAAACAAAATCAAATGATAAAATGATATTGAATATTGGGCTAAATTATGGCGGCCAAAGTGAAATAGTTAGAGCTAGTAAAAATATTTGTAAGGATATTATTGATGGGAAAATTTCTCTTGATGATATTGATACAGAAAGCTTTAAAAATTATTTATATACCACAGGACAAGATGATCTGGATCTCTTAATTAGACCAAGTGGTGAGCTTAGAGTTTCTAATTTTTTACTTTATCAATTAGCCTATAGTGAATTTTATTTTTCAAATATTTTGTGGCCAGATTTTCATGAAAATGATTTTTACAAGGCTATATATGATTTTCAAAAACGAAATAGAAGGTATGGAGGACTTTAAATTTGACAGATCTACAAAAGAGAGTTACCACTGGTGCAGTTGGTATTTTATTAATAATTCTAATTTTTTATTTGGGGCTAAAGGCAATAAAAATTTCTTTTTTTATTATAAGTCTTGAAGCTGTAAGAGAAATGTACAATGCTCTTTACAAAAAAGGCATAAAATTATTTTTGCCAATCTTGTTTTTTGGAGCTCTTATAACTTTTTTATGCTCTTTTTTTGATAAAAACTTAATTTTCTCTCTTGTCTTATTTTTTGTTGTAAACTCATGCCTTTTTGTTCATTTAGATGATTATGAGTTGAGCAACTATGCTTATACAACATTTACTTATTTTTATGCAATATTTTTGCTTAATTTGCTTGGAAGTATTGACGATATTTACTTAATCATAGCTGGCTTTATTATTTCTTTTTCAACAGATACCTTTGCCTACTTCGTGGGATCAACTTTTGGAAAGCACAAGTTAATTGAAAGGGTAAGCCCAAATAAATCTATTGAAGGTGCAATTGGGGGAACTTTTTTTGCCCTTGTCATTACAAGTATTTATTTTGTAATGCTCAATAAGGACAATGCAATTTATGATATTAATGCTCTTGTAGTAATTATTATATTCTTATCTTCTATTTCTGGTCAATTTGGCGATTTATTTGCGTCTAAGATAAAAAGATACACAGAGATAAAGGACTACGCACAAATTCTTCCTGGACATGGTGGTATTTTGGATAGGTTTGACAGTTTAATTTTTATCAGTCCCTTTATTTATATCTTGTACAACTTTATTTAAGGAGGACAGATGATCACTTTAATTAGTTCTCTAGTAGTTTTTCTATTAGTTGTAATGCTTCATGAATTTGGGCACTTCACAGTGGCAAAACTATCAGGAATAAAAGTCAATGAATTTTCCATAGGTATGGGACCAAAACTTTTCCAAAAACAAAAGGGCGAGACTTCTTACAGTCTTAGAGCACTACCCATTGGTGGTTATGTTGCCATGGAAGGGGAAGAGGAAAGTTCTCACGATCCCAGATCCTTTAACAATGCTCCTATTTTAAAGAGAATGGCAGTTGTTCTTGCTGGAGCTTTTATGAATTTTATTTTAGCCTTTCTTGCCTTTACCATAATTTTTTCTATTTTTGGCTATGGTTCAAATGAAATTGACACAGTAATTAAGGATTCTCCAGCAGAAATTGCTGGATTAAAAGCTGGAGATAAAATAGTAGAAATAGATAAAATTAAAACTAAGGATATTTACGATATTAATTCTTTAATTAGAGACAAAAAGGATGAAGAAATTAATCTAAAAATAAATAGGAATGGCGAAAACTTAGATATTAATTTAAAGCCAAGATATTCGGAAGAAAATAAAATGTATTTAATTGGCATTACATCTAAGCTTAAGCATTCTTTTTTTAAGTCTATAGAACTTGGTGCCAAGAGGACAGGCGAAATGTCCCTCATGTTTTTAAAGAGCTTAAAAATGATTTTTGATGGTTCCTTTAAAATGGAATATCTTTCTGGACCTGTTGCAGTTGTACAAATGATTGGCTCAGAATCATCTAAGGGCTTTTTAAATTTTTTACAGATTTTGGCTCTGATTTCTGTCAATCTCGGTGTATTTAATTTAATTCCAATTCCAGCTCTTGATGGAGGAAAATTTTTATTTTTGTTAATTGAAGCTCTAAGAGGCAAGCCTATAAATGAAAAATTTGAACAAGGTCTTTCACTAATTGGAATTAGTATTTTATTTAGCTTAATGATTTATGTAACTATATTTAATGATATTGGAAGGTTGTTTAGTAAATGATAAAGAGAAAAGAGACAAAGAAAATTTATGTTGGCAAGGTGCCAGTTGGAGGAGATTCTTTTATTTCAATCCAATCAATGACTAACACCAATACGAAAGATGTAAAATCTACTGTTTCGCAAATAAAAAAATTGGAAGAAGCTGGTTGCGAAATTATTAGAGTGGCTGTAAATGATTTAGATGATGCAGCCGCACTTAGAGAGATAAAAAAGGAGATAAAAATTCCAATAATTTCTGACATTCAATTTGATTATAAACTGGCTATAGCTGCTGCTGAAAACGAAAGTGATGCTATAAGATTAAATCCAGGAAATATTGGCGAATCATGGAAGATAAAAGAAGTAATAGAAGCTTGTAAGTTTTATAACATTCCCATAAGAGTTGGCGTGAATTCTGGTTCTATAAAAGAGGAGTTTTTGGATAAGTTTAAGGGTGTCAATGCATCTTCTATATGTTATAGTGCAATGGAAGAAGTGGAAATTCTTGAAAAAAATAATTTTTACGATATTGCTGTATCTCTTAAGGCTTCCAGTGTAAACTTGACCATAGAAAGCTATAGAAAATTTTCTGAGATGTCAAATTATCCACTTCATCTTGGTGTCACTGAAGCAGGTACACCAAAGAAGGGCATTGTTAAGTCTGCAATTGGAATCGGGACTCTTCTAGCTGAAGGAATTGGCGACACAATAAGAGTTTCTCTAACATCTGATCCCTTAGATGAAGTAATAGCTGGAAAAGATATTTTAAAGGCACTAGATCTCAGAAGGGAAGGAATAGATTTAATTTCTTGTCCAACTTGTGCAAGGACCAAGGTAGACTTAATTGAAATTGTAAAAAATGTTGAAGACAGACTATATGCAATGGATAAGAATTTAAAAGTTGCAATAATGGGCTGTGCAGTAAATGGTCCAGGTGAAGCAAAGGAAGCAGACATTGGAATTGCCTGTGGAAATGGAAATGGACTTATTTTTAAAAAGGGCGAAATCGTAAAAAAAGTTCCTGAAGAAAAACTTTTAAGTGAACTTTTATCAGAAATAGAAAAAATCGGGTGAGAAGTTGCTTTTATTAAAAGATATTTTTAAAAAATTAGAAATCACATCTTTAGAAGTTTCAGATGATATATCCATAGATTCTATTAAGAGAAATAAGAATAGTGGCGAGGTATTTTTTGTAATAACTTCTAAAGAAGGTTTAGATACAAATTTAAAGAAAAAAATTAAAGAGATTTTTTCTAAAAATTTAGAAGAATATAAAATTTATATTGAATTCAAGTCATCTTCTCTCTATAAAAGTGAAGATGATTTAATTTGTGCGGAAATACAAAAGTACAATCCATCTTCAAAAATATGGATTGAAGAAATTGAAATTAAAAAAGAAAAAAATAAAATTGAAATAAAACTTCCAAGTGAGGAAGCCTATTACACCCTAACAAAAAATGGATTTGGTCACTATTTGGAAGAAGAACTCAAAGTATTTGGTTCCTATAAAATCGACTTTGACTTTGTAAAAGAAATTGTAGAAGAAGACAATATTGAGTCCTTTATTTCGCAGATTGACGAGGCAGAAGAAGTGATTTCTGCAAAGCATGAATTGGAAATTAAAACAAAGGCAGAAAATAATATAAAGGAAAGCAAAGCAAAAAAAGTAAATTCTTATGGAAAAAAAGATATTGATAATACTCAAAGGCTTATTGATATAAATGTCAATTCGCAAAAAGTCACTGTAGAAGTTGATATCTTTAACATTGATAGTCGAGAAATAAAATCTGGGAATTTTTTAGTTTCCCTATCTGTGACAGACTATACTTCTTCAAGTCTTGCCAAAATATTTTTAAAGCCAGAAAAGCTTGAAGAATTTTTGGAAAGTTTCAAAAAGGGCGATCATGTTTTAATAACTGGAAATGTAAATTATGATAGTTTTTCAAAATGTGAGACTCTTATGATAAGATACATTGAAAAAAGGGAAAAAGTAATTCGCATGGATTACTCCAAGGAAAAGAGAACGGAATTTAGAATTCACTCAAAAATGTCCCAAATGTCTGGTGTAACTTCCTTTACTGATTTTGCAAAAAGAGCAAAACTATGGGGTCACGATGCACTAGCTATAGCTGACACCAATGATGTTCAGGGATTTCCAGAAGCAATGGAAGCAGGAGAAGCTACTGGACTTAAAATTTTATATGGCACAGATATAAATTTTGTTGACGACAAAGAAAAAATCGTTACAAATTATGATTCTAATAAAAATTATAATTCTTATGTTGTCTTCGATATAGAAACTACTGGACTATCTTCTAGAAATGATAAAATTACAGAAATTGGTGCAGTAAAAATTGTTGATGGAACAATTGTAGATAGATTTTCACAATTAGTGAATCCTGAAAGAGAAATTCCACAAGTAGTAGTTGAACTTACTGGCATTAGCAATGCAAAAGTAGAAAATGAACCTACAATCGAAGAAGTAATCCCAAAATTTTATGAATTTTCAAAGGACTCCGTCTTAGTTGCACATAATGCGAAATTTGATATATCTTTCATAAGAAGGGAATATGCAAATAATAATTTAGAATTTAGTCACCCAATCTTAGATACCCTAGTATTGTCAAGAGCTCTTATGACTGATGTGAAGAGATTTAACTTAGGAACACTTTGTAAAAATCTTGGAGTTTCACTTGTTGGAGCTCACAGAGCTGTAAATGATGCTGAAGCTACTGCTGCAATGTTTATAAAATTAATTGAAAGATTTAAAAGAGATAAGGAATTTAATTTTGACAATTTAAACCAAGAAATTATAAACATAGATTCTAAACGACTGTTCGAAAGTTCACTCTTATTAATAGCCAAGGATGAAGTTGGACTAAAAAATTTATACAAACTGATATCTGCATCTCATATGCAATTTTATAATTTTACCGCAAAAGTTCCTCGAACATTATTGGATAAATATAAGGAAGGAATTTTAGTGGGCTCAGGCAATGCCAGCTCAGAACTTTTCGATGCAGTTTACAGAATGTGTCCCGATGATGAACTTTTAGAAATAGCAAAGTATTATGACTTTTTAGAAATTCAACCAGCAAGCGATAATATAATGGCAATTGAAGATGGAAAATTCACAATAGAAGATATAAGAGAAATAAATAAAAAGATCTTGTGGCTTGGAGAAAAATTAGAAATTCCAGTTATTGCTGATTCAGACACTTATTATCTTGAAGAGTCAGAAGATATTTTAAGGCGAATTGTTTTAAATGGAAAGCCAGGTAGACCTGATCCAAGGGCTAGTCGAGAGCAAAAATTTTATTTTAAAACTACAGAAGAAATGCTTGATGAATTTTCTTATCTTGGTGAAGAAAAAGCGTATGAAGTAGTAGTAACAAATACAAATAAGTTGAAGGATGAAATAAAAGCCATTAAACCAATTCCCGATGGCAAATATCCACCAGTAATAGAAGGTTCTGACGAAAGTTTAAGAGAAATGACTTATAAGAAGGCTCACGAAATTTATGGTGATAAGCTCCCGGAGATAGTTGAAGAGAGATTAGAGAAAGAATTAAAATCTATAATTTCAAATGGATATTCAGTCCTTTATATAATTGCTCAAAAGCTTGTAAAAAAATCAAATGATGATGGATTTTTAGTTGGTTCAAGGGGATCTGTTGGCTCATCTTTCGTTGCAACAATGTCTGGCATAACAGAAGTTAACCCTCTTCCACCACATTATATCTGTCCAAATTGTAAACACTCAGAGTTTACAAAAGATTTAACATACGGTTCTGGTGTTGACATGCCTGATAAAATTTGTCCAGAATGTGGAAGTCCAATGAGAAAAGATGGACACAACATTCCTTTCGAAGTATTTTTAGGCTTTTATGGAGACAAGGAACCAGATATCGATTTAAACTTTGCTGGTGAATATCAACCACAAGCACATAAATACACAGAAGAATTATTTGGTGAGGGTTATGTATTTAGGGCAGGAACTATTGGAAAAATTGCAGAGAAAACTGCCTATGGCTATGTAAAAAAATATTTTGAGGGCAAAAATATTTCGCCTGTTGAAATAGATAGGTTAGCAAAGGAAATAACTGACGGAAAAAGAACTAGCGGACAACATCCAGGCGGTGTTATGATTGTGCCTAAGAGCAAAAGTATTTTCGATTTCACCCCAATTCAGTATCCAGCAGATGACGCAACATCAGGAGTAATAACTACTCACTTTGACTACAACTTCATTCATGGAAAGATTTTAAAACTTGATATTCTTGGTCACGATGGTCCTACTATTATTAAAATGCTTGAAGACTTCACTGGACTTGATTCAAATAAAATTAGACTAGACGATGAAAAGACTCTATCCATATTTAATAGTGCAGAAATTTTTAACATGGATGAAGAAATTTTTTCTTGCGAAACAGGAACTCTGGGCATACCAGAATTTGGTACATCTTTTGTAATTTCTATGCTAAAGGAAACAAAGCCAAAGAATTTTGCGGACCTGGTAAGAATTTCTGGGCTATCACATGGAACTGATGTATGGATTTCAAATGCCCAAGAGCTTGTTGACTCAGGAAGGGCAGAACTTAAAGATGTAATTTCAACAAGAGAAGACATTATGGTTTACCTAATAAATGCAGGTGCAGAAAATAAAATGGCCTTTGACACCATGGAAAAAGTTAGAAAGGGAAAGGGGCTTACTGAAGAACAAGAAAAGATAATGAAGAATTTAGATTTACCTGAATGGTATATTGATTCCTGTAAAAAAATCAAGTATATGTTCCCTAAGGCACATGCTGTTGCATATGTAATGCTCTCCTTTAGAATAGCTTACTATAAATTAAATTATCCTCTAGCCTTTTACGCAACCTATTTCACTATTAAATTAAATGACTTTAATGGAGAAAATATTATTGAAGGTCCAAGCTTTTTAAAGAATAGAATAAAAATTTTAAGGGAAATTCAAAAACCAACTGCAAAGGACAAGGGAGAAATAAGAGTGTCTGAAGTTGCTCTTGAAATGTATGCAAGAGGCTTTGAATTTTTGCCAGCTGATCTATATAAATCAAAGGCATCCAAGTTTACTATAGAAGATAAAAAGATAAGAATGCCACTAAGGGCAATACCAGGCATTGGTGAGAACTGTGCTAATAACATAGAAGAAGAGGCTATGAAGTCAAAGTTTTTATCCATAGAAGACTTTTCTAAAAGAACTAAGGCAGGCAACTCAGTAATTACAATTTTACAAAAAAATGGAATGTTAATTGATCTTGATGAGACAAACCAAATTTCTCTATTTAATTTTTAAAATTTGTAAATTAAGTAATTTTTGTTATAAGTTGTAATTCTACTAATTTGTGTTATAATTTAATAAGAAAGATATTTTAGTGTAAAGAGTGGGTTAGCCCACTCTTTGTTTTTTAGTAGTGAGGTGTTAAGTGAATAAAAAAGAATTAAGAAAAGAGATTTACCCACTAGCTGAAGAGGTAGCAGAAGAACTTGGCTACGAAATTGTAGACATAGAATTTCAAAATGGATCAAAGCACGATCTTCTTTCGATTTTTATTTATAAAAAAGAAGGAATTGATCTTGATGACTGCACAGAAATGAGTAGAAATTTAGAGAAAAAGTTAGACGATCTTGACATTTTAAAAAGTCCTTATTATCTTGAGATTTCTTCGCCAGGACTTGATAGACCTTTAAAAACAAAAGATGACTATAGAAGAAATGTTGGCAAGGAAATTGAACTTAAACTTTATGCACCAATTGACGGAAAAAAAGAATTTAGTTTTGTTTTAGACAAATATGATGATGAATTTGTATATTGTAACATTGATGGTGAAGAATTAAAAATTCCTATTAAATCAATTTCATCTATGAAACAAACTATTAAATTTTAATGGAGGAATAAATGAACCAAGAGTTTATAGACGCTTTGAATGAAATCGAAAAAGAAAAAGGGATTTCAAAAGAAATTGTCTTCGAGGCTTTGGAATCAGCTTTAGTTTCTAGTTATAGAAAAAATTATGGTACATCTCAAAATGTGATTGTTAACATGAATAGAGAAACTGGAGAGATAAAACTTTTTGCATCTAAGGATGTTGTTGATGAAGTAGAAGACGATCAACTTCAAATATCTTTAGAAGAGGCAAAAAAGATTGACCCAAGCTATGAAGTTGGAGATGTATATAATTTAGAAATACATCCAAAAAACTTTGGAAGAATTGCTGCTCAAACAGCTAAACAAGTAGTTATCCAAAGAATAAAAGACGCTGAGAGAGATATTGTTTTTGACGAATATGTTGAAAGAGAAAAGGAAATCATTACGGGAGTAGTTCAAAGGAAGGCCTACAATAATGTATATGTTGATTTAGGAACTACTGAAGCAATTTTGCCTTATAGTGAGCAAATAAGTAATGAAAGATACGACCATGGCGACAGATACAAGATGTTAATTTTATCTGTTGAAAAGTCTACAAAGGGTCCACAAATTGTCCTTTCAAGGTCACACCCTGACTTAATAAAGAGACTCTTTGAATTAGAAGTGCCTGAAGTAAGTGAAGGAATTGTTGAAATTTATTCTATTTCTAGAGAAGCTGGATCAAGGACAAAGATTGCTGTATTTTCAAGAGATCCTGAAGTAGACCCACTAGGGGCTTGCGTTGGATACAAGGGTCAAAGGGTAAATGCAATTGTAGATGAAATACACAATGAAAAAATTGACATTGTTATTTACGAAAAGGAAATGGACAAATTTATTGCAAACTCACTAAGTCCATCTAAGGTAGAAAAAGTTTTTGTAAATGAAGCTGAAAAATCTGCTTTGGCTATAGTGCCAGATTATCAATTATCTCTTGCAATAGGTAAAGAGGGACAAAATGTTAGACTTGCAGCAAAGCTAACAGGATGGAAAATTGATATTAAGTCTAAGGAACAGTTTGAAGCTTATCTTGAAGATAGGGGAATCTCTGAAGAAGAATTAGCTGAAGAATTTGAAAATGCAAAGAAAGATGTGTCTGATGATCTTGAAGCTGAAGATGATATAACTTTAGAGAATTCTGATGAAGTTAGCAGTGAAGAAGTTTCTCAAGATAATGATTTAGATATCAATGAAAAAGATGATTTAGAAGTAGAATCTTCTAGAGAAAATAGTGAAGAATCTGAAGAAAAGGAAGATTAAAAAATTCTTAATTTAACGGAGTAATAAATGACTAAAATTAGGAAAATACCTATGCGTACTTGTATAGGTTGTAGGGAACAAAAACCAAAAAAAGATTTAATCAGAGTTGTTAAAAACAAGGAAGATGAAATCTTTATTGATAAAACGGGAAAGGCAAATGGAAGAGGAGCTTATTTATGTAATGACAAAAGTTGTTTGGAAAAAGCGATAAAGTCAAAGGCCCTAAATAGGGCATTTACGACAGAAATTAGTGAGGAAGTATATGAGAAACTAATAAATTCTGTGGATTAAGCTTCTTTTGAGGAGGTGTTCAATTTGTCAAAAATTAGAGTGCACGCTTTGGCAAAGGAAATTGGTATTACAAGCAAAGAATTAATTTTAAAATTAAATGAAATGGAAATACCTGTAAAAAACCATATGTCAACTTTAGAAAGTGCTGATGAAGAAAGAATAAGAAAATTATACAAAAAAAGTTCTTCTAAGAATGAATCTCCTGTAAAGAATGATAATTCTAAAAATAGTAGAGATGTAAAAGCAAAAAGTGAAGTTGCTAAAAATAGTAAGGATAAGAAAGAAAAAACAAATAAAGTTAAAACTTCTAATGACCAAAGGCAAAAAAAAGATTATGACAAAGAATTTTTTGATGAAAGAAAAATAGAAAATCATAAAGGCAATAAAAATCACAAAAATAAAAAAGAAGAATCTTTTGAAGATGAGGATTTTAACAGTAATAGAAAAAATAGATTTAAAAACAAAAAAGATAATAAAAGGGAAAATAACAACTCCTACAACAGAGATTTAACTAAGAAAAAGCCAAAGAAAAAAGTTAAATCAAGACATAAAACAGAGGAAGAAAATAGAGGAGATGATCCTATAACAGTGATTGCACCAATTACAGTTAAAGATTTTGCAGATCAACTTGGAGTATCTGTATCTACAGTAATTACAAAATTAATAGGCCTTGGAGTTATGGCTAATCAAAATCAAAGCATTGATGAAGACACTTGTATTTTATTAGCAGATGAACTTGGTGTTGAAATAGACATTGAAGAGCCAAAGCTAGACGAATCAATTGAAGAAGAATACGGTCTTCTAAAAAAGGATAAAGAAAGAGACTTAAAGACTAGACCACCTGTAGTTACAGTAATGGGCCACGTTGACCACGGCAAGACTTCTCTTCTTGATTCAATCAAGAAGACTCATGTAACACAATCAGAAGCTGGTGGAATTACTCAACACATAGGAGCTTACACAGTTAATTTAGCTGGAAAGAAAATTACCTTCCTAGATACGCCTGGTCACGAAGCCTTTACTTCTATGAGACTTAGAGGAGCTCAAACTACAGATATTGCTGTGCTTGTTGTAGCCGCAGATGATGGTGTAATGCCACAAACACTTGAAGCAATTTCTCACGCAAGATCTGCTGAAGTGCCTATTATTGTTGCTATAACAAAGATTGATAAGCCAGAAGCTAACCCTGAAAGGGTAAAGCAAGAGCTTATGAATGAAAACTTGCTAGCTGAAGAGTGGGGAGGAGACACAATTGTTGTAGGTGTTTCTTCAAAAACAGGAGAAGGCATAGATGAACTTCTTGAAATGATTCTTCTAGTTGCCGAAATGAGAGAGCTTAAGGCAAATCCTAATAGACGAGCTATTGGAACTATTATCGAAGCAAACCTTGACAAGGCAAAGGGACCTATGGCAACTATTCTCATTAAGAATGGTACTTTAAGATTTGGCGACTCAATAGTTTCTGGAGTATGTTCAGGAAGAATTAGGGCTATGCAAGACGATAAGGGCAAGCAAGTTAAAAAGGCTGGTCCATCTATGCCAGTTGTAGTTCTTGGTCTTAACGAAGTTCCTAATGCAGGTGATACAATTTATGCAGTTAATGATGATAAGACTGCAAAGGCTATTGCTGACAAAAATGCAGAAATCACTAGAGAAAAAAGACTTAGCCAAACTACAAAGATTAGTCTAGACAATTTATTTGAAAAAATTTCTGAAGAAGATGTAAAGGAATTAAACATAGTTGTAAAGGCTGATGTTAAGGGTTCTGTTGAAGCTTTAAATCAATCACTTCTAAAACTATCTACTGATGAAGTAAAAATCTCAATAATTCACTCTGGAGTTGGCGGAATTAATGAATCTGACGTAACACTTGCTTCTGCATCTAATGCAATAGTAATTGGATTTAATGTTAGACCAAATATTAATGCCATTGAACTTGCTAAGGCTGAAGATGTTGAAATTAGAACTTACAGAGTAATTTATGAAATCATAAATGATATTGAACAAGCTGCTAAGGGTATGTTAGATCCAGATATTGTTGAAGAAATTCTTGGTAGATGTGAAATCAGACAAACCTTTAAACTTCCTAATAACCAAATGGTTGCAGGAGTATATGTTTTAAATGGTAAAATCTTAAGAAATTCTAAAGTAAAAGTTCTTAGAGACGATGTCGTAATTCACGAAGGAGACATAGCTTCACTAAAGAGATTTAAAGATGATACAAAGGAACTTGCTACTGGTTTTGAAGGCGGACTTGTTATCGATGGTTTTAACGACATCAAAGAAGGAGACCTTCTTGAGTCATATATACTAAAGGAAGTTAAGAGAGCATAATGAACAATAAGAGAATTAATAGAATATCTGAAGAAGTAAAAAGAACAATTTCAAATATTGTCCAAAATGAACTAAAGGATCCTAGAATTCCATCTATTACAAGCATCTCTCATGTTGAAGTAACTAACGATCTATCCTTTGCCAAGGTATATGTGTCTGTGCTTGGAAATGACTTTGACAGAGATGAAGCCGTGGAAGGATTAAATTCTGCAAAGGGATATATTAAAAAAGAATTGTCTAAAAGAGTTAAACTTAGAGCAATGCCTGAACTTATCTTTATAAAAGACGATTCCATAGAGAGAGCTCTTGAACTTGACAAATTAATTGATGAGGTAAATCGTGGAAATGAATAATCTAGTAGAACTTTCCTCTGAATTAAAAAAACTAATTGATGAAAGTGAAATTATTGCAGTTGCATCTCACTTAAATCCAGATGGAGATAATTTAGGTTCAGCTACAGCTATGGTGGGCATGCTAAATAAACTTTGCAAAAATGTTGTTTTTGTTTTAGATGACAAGATTCCACAATCCTTTAAATTTTTGCCAAACTTATCCTTTTCTAAGGCTCCCGATGAAATAAATAACAATTTTGATTTATTTATTGCCTTAGATTCATCTGACGAAAATAGAATGGGAGATAATATAAAAAAAATCTTTGAAGCATCAAAGAAAACTGTAAATATTGATCACCATTTTAGTAACACCAATTACGCTGATTTAAATATTGTTGATTCAAAATCTCCAGCGACTTGTGAAGTCCTTGCAAGGATTTTTGAAACTTTGAATTTCGAACTAAACAAAGAAATTGCAACTTCACTATATACAGGACTTTCCACTGACACAGGTTCTTTTAAATATAGTTCTGTTTCTTCAGATACTTTTTTAACTGCATCAAATTTATTTAAATATGATATTGATATTGATAAAGTCACAGTAAATGTATATCAAAGTAGGTCTAGAGAAAAGACAGATCTATTAATTAGAGCCATGAATTCAATTGAGTATTTTCATGACAACAAAATTGCTGTTGTATTTGTCACTAAAGAAGACATGGAAAAATCAAAGGCAGAAAAATCTGATGCTGATGGCATAGTTGAATTTGTTAGAGATATTGATACAGTGGAGCTTGCAGTTTTATTAAAGGAAAAAGACGACTGCATAAGACTTTCTCTTAGATCAAAGTCTGATGTTGATTGCACAAAAGTTGCATCAAAATTTAATGGCGGAGGTCATGTAAGAGCATCTGGTGGCACAATAAATCATACTGATTTAAAAAAGGCCAAAGAAGATGTGGTAAAAGTAGCTGAAGAACAATTATGATGGACGGACTTTTAATTTTTGACAAAGAAAAGGGAATCACTTCTCACGATTTAGTTTATAAAGTTAGAAAAAAATTGGGAATAAAAAAAGTAGGTCACACAGGCACACTTGATCCAATGGCTACAGGTGTGCTAGTGATTTCCATAGGGAAGGGCACAAAGACAAGTGATTATATTTTATCAAGTGACAAAGTATATGAAGCGAAAGTAAGACTTGGAATTTTGACCGACACCTATGACATAACTGGAAAAATTTTGGAGGAAGAAGATGTAATTTTTACTGAAGAAGAAATTAAAGATGCTTTAATTAAATTCACTGGTAAAATCTCTCAGAAACCTCCAATTTATTCTGCCCTAAAAGTTAAGGGGAAAAAACTTTATGAATATGCAAGAGAAGGAAAAGACGTCGAAATAAAAAAAAGAAATGTTGAAATTTATAAAAACAAACTCTTAGACTTTAATGGAAAAGATGAGTTTACTATTTTAGTTCACGTGTCAAAGGGAACATATATTAGATCTCTTGCCTACGATATAGGAAAATATTTAGGCACATATGGTGCATTAACTGAGCTTAGACGAATTAGGACTGGGTCTTTTAAAATTGAAGATGCCATAAAAGTTTCTGATTTTGAAAAATCAAGCCTAGATGAAATAAAAGAAAAAATTTTACCCATTGATTTAGCGCTAATGGATTTTAAGAGAATTGATATTCCAAAGAGTTTTTGCGACAAATTCATTAGTGGACAGTTTTATAAATTAAAGGAAGATTTTTCTGATGAAAATTATAGAGTTTATTCAGATAATAAATTTTTGGGTATTGGAGAAATAAGGAAAAAAGATGGAGAATTTTTTCTCAAGATGAAGAAGAATTTAATAGGTGATTTATGAAAATAATTGAAATTGACTTAAATTATGAGGCAGAGCAAGAATCAGTTATAGCCCTTGGCAATTTTGACGGCGTCCACAGAGGTCATATTGAATTAATAAGTAAGGCAATTGAAAATGCAAAAAAATTAAATATTAAGTCAAGTCTATTGCTTTTTAACGAGCACACAGATAATCTTGTAAAAGTAGGGAAAAAAGATATTATAACAACTAATAAGACTAAATTTGAAATTTTAGAAAATTTAGGCGTAGATATAATTTACCTGATTAATTTTACGAGAGAGTTTATGTCTTACAGTCCAATTAAGTTTTTAGATGATTTTTTAGCAAAAAATTTAAAAATAAAGGGAGTTGTAGTGGGCTATGACTATACCTATGGATATAAAAAATCTGGAGATGTAAAGTTTTTAAAGGAAAATAAAAACTTATTTAAATCTGTTGAAGTGATTGATCAAATTTCTTACAATGGCGAAAAAATTTCTTCTTCTCTAATTAGAAATTTAATTGAAGATGGAAATATAAAAGATGCAAATTTTTTGTTGTCTAGACCCTATAAACTCATTGGAAAAATTATTCATGCCAAGGGTTTGGGAAAGAAAATGGGTTATCCAACGGCTAATTTTGAACTAATTGACAATTTTGTTATTCCAAAGTTTGGTGTCTATGACACAGATATTATAATTAAGGGCAAAAAATATAGGGCATCTACTAATATTGGAACTAATCCAACAGTTGAACATGATGGCATAAAAATTGAGGCACACATATTAGACTTTAACGAAGATATATATGGAGAGATTGTAGAGCTTGAACTTTTAGATTTTGTTAGACCTGAATTAAAGTTTAATAGTCTAGAAGAATTATTTGACCAAATTGCAAAAGATGTTTTAATTACAAGGAATAGATAACTTTACATTTATGACATTTCGTGGTAATATATAAAAGGTTAAATAGCTATTCACAGTTGGTCGCTCCTCGACGCCTACTTTGATTAGCTGAATTAAAAATTTAGGAGGAAAATATGTTAGAACCAAATATTAAAAAAATTATTATTGACGAATTTAAAACTCACGAAGGTGACACAGGCTCACCAGAAGTACAAATTGCAATTCTTACTAGAAGAATTAACGATTTAAACGAACACTTAAGAGTTCACAAGAAAGACCACCACTCAAGAAGGGGACTTCTTAAAATGGTAGGTAAGAGAAGAAACTTATTAAGATATTTAAAAAATAGTGATATAGAAAGATATCGTACACTTATTAAAAAACTACAAATAAGAGGATAATAGGAGCGGTAATTCCGCTCTTTCTTATTAAAAGGAGGAAATAATGGAAAAAACTTATACTATGGATCTCGCAGGTTCCCAGTTAAAAGTTACAATTGGAAAGGTTGCAGAACAAGCTAACGGTGCTTGTTTAGTACAATATGGAGACACTGTTGTCCTAGTGACAGCAACAGCTTCATCTAAACCAAGAGAGGGAATCGACTTTTTTCCTCTAAGTGTTGATTACGAAGAAAAGATGTATGCCGTTGGAAAAATTCCTGGTGGATTTATTAAAAGGGAAGGAAGACCAAGCGAAAAGGCTACACTTTCTGCTAGATTAATCGACAGACCTCTTAGACCTCTTTTCCCTGAAGGATATAGAAATGATGTGCAAATTGTTGCAACTGTTTTATGTGTTGACCAAGATCATTCACCAGAAATTGTTGCCATGATTGGTTCATCTATTGCTCTTTCTATTTCTGACATTCCTTTTGATGGACCTACTGGTTCAGTTGAAGTAGGATTTATTGATGGAAAGTATATTATAAACCCTAATGAAGAAGAGAGAAACCAATCTAGAATTAACTTATCACTTGCTGGAACTGAATCTGCCATTATGATGGTTGAAGCAGGAGCACAAGAAGTAAGTGAAGCTGAAATGCTTGAAGCAATTTTAGAGGGACACGAAGTTATCAAAGAAATTTGTAAATTTATCAATGAAATCACTTCAGAAGTTGGAAAAGAAAAAGCAGCCTACGAAGTATTTAAAGCTAATGAAGAAATTGTTTCTAAAGTTAAGGAATATGGCAAAGACTTATTAGTTGATGCAATTAGACAAAAGGATAAAATTGTAAGAGTTGAAAAAACTGAAGCAGCAAAAGAAGACATTAGAGAACATTTTAAAGAACTAATGGAAGAAAATGCAAAAGACGTAGAAGCTGCCTTAGAAGAAATAGAAGTAACTGAAGTTAGACGTGGTATTCTTGAAGATGAAAGAAGACCCGATGATAGAAAACTTACAGAAATCAGACCTCTTTCTTCTGAAGTAGGAGTCCTTCCAAGAACTCATGGTTCTGGACTATTCACTAGAGGTCAAACTCAAGTGCTTTCTATTGCAACTCTTGGTGCAATTTCAGAAGAACAAGTAATTGATGGACTTGGAGATGACAAGCCAAAGAGATATATTCACCACTACAATTTCCCAGGATTTTGTGTAGGAGATACTAAACCATCAAGATCACCAGGAAGACGTGAAATTGGTCATGGTGCTTTAGCTGAAAGAGCACTTCTTCCAGTAATACCTGATAGCGAAACTTTCCCATACACAATAAGAGTTGTATCTGAAGTATTATCATCTAATGGATCATCTTCTCAAGCATCTATATGTGGATCTACTCTTGCATTAATGGATGCAGGTGTGCCAATTAAGGCACCAGTAGCAGGTATTGCTATGGGTCTTATTGAAGAAAATGGTGTTATAAAAATTTTAACTGACATTCAAGGACTTGAAGATCACTTTGGAGATATGGACTTTAAGGTAGCTGGTACTAGAGAAGGTATCACTGCTATTCAAATGGATATTAAAGTTGAAGGAATTAAAAAAGAAATCCTTGAAGTTGCCCTTGAAAGAGCAAAGGTTGCAAGATTTGAAATACTAGATTACCTAGCAACTACTATTGAAAAGCCAAGAGCTGAACTTTCTAAGTACGCTCCAATAATCCACATGATTTCTATTGACCCTGAAAGAATTGGCGAAGTAATTGGTGCTGGTGGAAAGATAATTAATAAAATTATTGAACAAACTGGCGTTAAAATCGATATAGATGATGACGGAAGAATTTCTATTCTTTCAGAAAGTGATGAAAGAGCTAAGGAAGCAATTGCTATAATAGAAGACATAGTAAAAGAAATTGAAGTCGGAGAAGTTTACACTGGTAAAGTAAAGAAAATTGTTAAGTTTGGTGCCTTTGTTGAACTTAAAAAGGGAACTGAAGGACTTCTTCACATTTCAGAAATTGCTCACGAAAGAACAAATAGTGTTGATGATGTTCTAAAAGTTGGCGATACAGTAGAAGTTAAAGTTATTGATATTTCCGATGATACTGGTAAAATTTCACTTTCAAGAAAAGCTCTTTTAAAGAGAGAAGATAATAAGAAAGAACAAGATAAGTAAATAAAATTTTAGTCGCATTAAGATTTATTTTAATGCGATTTTTTAAAGGGGAATTTATGAAATTAAAAATTATTAACAAAAGCAAGCATCCACTTCCTAAATATGAAACAGAAGGCTCCTCAGGAATGGATCTTAGGGCTAATCTTGATGAAGATTTAGTTTTAAAATCACTTGATAGAGTTTTGGTTCCAACTGGATTATTTTTAGAATTTGACAAGGGCTACGAAGCTCAAGTTAGAGCTAGATCTGGTCTTGCATTAAAAAAAGGTCTAGGTCTACCTAATGGAATAGGAACAATTGATTCTGATTACAGGGGAGAGTTAAAAGTAATTCTTATAAATATGAGCAAGGATGAAGTTGTCATTAAAGATGGAGAAAGAATTGCACAAATTGTTTTTATGAAAATAGAAACTCCAGAAATTGTTGAAGTTGAAGAGATAAGTGAAACTGAAAGAAGCGATGGAGGCTTTGGTCACACTGGTCTTTAAGACAACAAATTGTTATAATATTATTGAGGTGCTATCTCTTGATAAAAAATAAAAAAAACAATAAAAAAAATGTTAGCAAAAGAAGAAGGACAAGTTCTGAAACATCTTCTGGCAAAGAAATAATGGGTCTATTTTTAATTGTAATAGGCATAGTATTTTTTATTTCTCTCTACAGTCAGAGAATGGGAATAATTGGCACATTAATTTATAAATTATTTTCTGTTATTTCAGGCTCAGGTAACTTTATAATTCCACTTCTACTTATTTTTTGGGGCATTCTATACAATCTTCAAGCCACGAAATTTCACATGAGAAGATATATAATCTGCTCTCTTGTAATATTTTTCTGTATTTTAGTCTTCCTCGATGGTTCTAAGGAAATGGATATGACTTTAATTGAGAGAATTATCAAGTCAACAGAGTATATGGACATTACAAGAAGTGGCGGTATAATTGGCGCCATCTTTGGATTTTTCTCTTATAAACTTTTAGGATCTCTTGGAACTTATTTAGTTCTTGGACTAATAATTGTGGCATCAATTTATTTCATGCTTAAAGTTAACATCGATCAAATAATCATGTTTACTGAAGATCTTGGCGAGTATTTTGAAGACAAAAAGAAAGCCCATGAAGTAAAGAAGGCTGAAAAAAAATTAAAGCAAGATGAAAAAGAAAAGAAGAAAATTGAAAGAGAAAATCTAAAGAAAGATAAATTAGAGTTAAAAAAAGCTAAAGAAGAAAAATCAATTGAAGTCGAAGAATTTGGAGAAAATTTAGTTATAAAAGATTATTCTGAGGATAATACTTTGGAAAAACCTGAAGAAGAAAAATCTGACGATATTAGTCTTATTGACAAGAAGGATAAGTCAGTAGATAAAAATATTGAATATATTGAAATAGACGAAGAAGAAGTTCTCGATACAATAAAAGATGATATTGAAAATAAAAATAAAGAAGAATATATCTATACTTATCCAGATACAGCCCTTTTAGATAGGCTCAAATCAAAGGGCGGATTTTCCAAAGATGAGGTAATAGAAAAGGGAAGAATCATAGAAAATACTATGAGAAACTTTGGAATTGAATCTAAAGTTGTTGCCATAAATCGTGGACCTGTCATTACTTCCTATGAGTTAAAACCAGCGCCTGGCATAAAACTATCTAGAATTGTTGGACTTAGTGACAATATTGCCATGGCTCTTGCAAGTTCAGATCTTCGTATTGAAGCTCCAATACCTGGAAAAACTGTTGTGGGCATTGAAGTTCCAAACAACGAAAAGGATGCTGTTGGACTTAAAGAGTTAATTGATTCCAATGAATTTAAAACTATTAAGTCTGATCTTCCATTAGCTCTTGGAAAAGATGTTGAAGGAAATATTTTAATTTCTGGCATGGAAGATATGCCACATTTACTAATTGCAGGAGCAACAGGCTCTGGTAAATCAGTTTGCATTAATTCTATAATTACTAGTGTAATCTATAAATCATCACCAAAGGATGTAAAGTTAATGCTAATTGACCCTAAGGTAGTTGAGCTTAGTGTTTATAATGGCATTCCACATCTTTTAATTGATGTAGTAACAAATCCTAAGAAGGCAGCTTTTGCACTTAACTGGGCTGTTGATGAAATGGAAAAAAGATACCTTGCCTTTGCAGAAAATCATGTTAGGGACCTTAAGGGCTACAACAAGAAGATGGTTGAAGAGGGAAGAGAAGATGAAAAACTTCCTAAGATTTTAATTATTGTTGACGAACTTGCTGACCTTATGATGGTTGCATCAAAGGAAATAGAAGAATATATAGCAAGGCTTGCACAAAAGGCAAGGGCTGCTGGAATGCACTTAATTCTAGCTACGCAAAGACCTTCTGTTGATGTTATTACAGGAACTATTAAGGCTAACATACCATCAAGAATTGCTTTCGCTGTAGCCTCTTCTGTGGACTCAAGGACTATTCTTGATATGGGCGGTGCAGAAAAACTTCTTGGCAAGGGCGACATGTTGTTCTATCCAAGTAAATATCCAAAACCAAAAAGGATACAGGGTGCACTAATTAGTGACAGCGAAGTGGAAAGAGTAGTTGACTTTGTAAAAAATAATAACGAAATAAAAACTAACCTTGAATCAAAAATAGAAAAAGCAATAGAAAACAAGAAAATTAAAGTTGATGATGAAAAGGATCCACTTTTTAAAGAGGCAGTTGAACTTGTAGTTAACGACGAACAAGCTTCAATTTCTTATATTCAAAGAAAATTAAAGGTTGGCTATTCAAGAGCAGGAAGAATAGTAGATCAAATGGAAGAAATGGGCATCATTGGACCTCATGAAGGTTCCAAGCCCAGAAAACTTTTAAAGACCAAGGAAGAAATAGATACAATTTTAGGTGATGAAGATGAATAATGTGCATATAGTTACCTTGGGTTGCTCCAAAAATGAAGTCGACTCATCTATGATGTACTCACTTTTAAATAAGGATAGATACAAAATGGTAGAGGATGCAAGTGATGCTGATATTTTAATTGTAAACACTTGTGGATTTATCGATGCAGCCAAGGAAGAGTCAATTGACACAATTTTAGAGTCAGTTGAATATAAAAATGAGGGAAGATGCAAAAAAGTTCTTCTATCAGGTTGCCTTGCCCAAAGATATCCTGAGGAACTTTTAAAGGAAATCCCAGAAATTGATGGGATTATTGGCACAGGAAATATTAATTATATAAATGAGCTCTTAGACAGAAGTATGGCTGGAGATTTATTTGTAAAGACTGACAATTTAAACTCAGCTTATATTGAGGGAATAAAAAAAGAAGATGTTAAGACCACAGAATTTGTGAAAATTTCAGAAGGCTGTAATAACAACTGCTCTTACTGTATAATTCCATCGCTTCGAGGCAAAAACAGGTCTCGAAAAATTGAAGATATATATGCTGAAGTCCAATACTTAGTAAGTAAAGGCGCAAGGGAAATTATTTTAATTGCACAAAATACTACTGATTATGGAATTGATTTGTACTCAAAATATTCTTTGGCTAAATTAATTAAAGAAATTTCAAAAATAGAAGATTTAAAGTGGATTCGAGTTTTATATTTATATCCTGATCATTTTACTGATGAATTAATAGAAGAATTTAGAACTAATGAAAAATTAGTGAAATATGTGGACATGCCTCTTCAACACATATCTGACAATGTTTTAAAGAGTATGAACAGAAAAACTAGCAAGGACCATATTATAAAGACTCTTAAAAATTTACGCAAAGCCATTCCAGAAATTGTAATTAGAACAACTTTTATAGTTGGTTTTCCTGGAGAAAATGAAGAAGACTTTAAAGAACTTGTAGACTTTATAGAAGATATTAAATTCGACAAGCTTGGAGTTTTTGAATATTCCAGAGAAGAGGGAACGAAGGCGGATCTTTTAGATAATCAAATTCCTGATGAAGTTAAAAAGAGACGAAAAGATGAAATTATGGAAATACAAAGCGATATTTCTAATGAAATCCTTTCAAAAAATTTAGATAAAACTTTAGAAGTCTTAATAGAAGAAAAGATTGACGAAAATAATTATGTAGGAAGAACATATATGGATGCTCCAGAAATTGATGGAGTGACCTATGTTGAGTCTAATAGGAATTTAGAAATAGGAGATTTTGTTAAGGTTAAAGTTATTGATACTTTAGATTATGATTTAGTAGGTGAAGCTATATGAATACTCCAAATAAATTGACTCTCATGAGAACTTTAATGGTTCCCATCTTTGTCTTATGCATGTATTTAGATTTTAATAATTCGAGAATAGTTGCAACACTTATTTTTGCCATTGCTTCTTTTACAGACTTTTTAGATGGTTATCTTGCAAGAAGGGACAATTTAGTTACTAATTTTGGAAAATTTGCTGACCCCCTTGCAGATAAAATTTTAGTGTGCTCAGCTATGATTATGCTAGTTAGCACTGGAGAAATGCCAGCATGGGCTGTAATTATTATTATAGCAAGAGAGTTTACTATTACTGGATTTAGAATTATTGCAGCTTCTGAAAATATTACAATTGCAGCTAGTCCTCTTGGTAAATTTAAGACTGTTACCCAGCTAATATCAAATATTTTACTACTAACTGGAATAGAAAAATTTAGACCTATTGGCATGGGAATATTTTATTTAGCTGTTGTATTTACTGTAATTTCAGGTGCAGATTATTTAATTAAAAATAAAAAAGTTCTTGATTTAGAAAACATTTAAGGAGAAATATGAAAGCTAGCATTTTGACAGTTGGAAAAGAAATTTTAATTGGCTCAATTACAAATACTAATTCCAAGTACATTTCTGTAAAGTTAACTGACATGGGAATAGATGTTGTAAGGCAAGTTTCTGTAGATGATGACTTAGATGAAATAGTCAAGGAATTAGAATACTCTACAAAATCATCTGATTTAATCATAATAAGTGGTGGGCTTGGACCCACTAATGACGACATAACTAGAGATGCTGTGGCAAAGTTTTTAAATAGAAAAATTTATCTTGACCAAGCTGAAAAGGAAAAGATGATTGATACATTTACAAGACTTGGCAGAACCATGACTCCAAATAATTTAAAGCAGGTTATGTTAATAGAAGGCTCAGAAAAGATTGAAAACAAGTGGGGAGTAGCCCTTGGTGAGTCAATTGAATTTAAAGGAAAGAGAATAATTCTTCTTCCAGGACCACCAAATGAAATGGAGCCAATGCTGGACTATTATTTTGCCAATAAATCCTTTACTGAGGAAAATATAATGGTAAAATCCATAGACATTATAGGTCTTGGAGAATCAATTATAGAAGATAGAATTAGAAAGATGTCCTTTGACGATGATTCTGTCAGCATAAATACCTTTGCTCATGGAACTTATACTGAAGTTAAAATTATTGGCAAGAGCACTAAAAAAGATGAACTGCAATTTTCTATTGAAAAAGTTGTAAAGTCTCTATATGCTGAATTTGACACTCATGTCTATTCTGAAAATAATGATGATGTGGCAGGAGAAATTGTGAGAATTTTGAAAAATAATAATTTAAAAATTTCCTTTGCCGAATCCATAACTGGTGGAATGCTTAGCACTGCAATTACAGATATTAGTGGAGCATCAAAGGTTATGGAAACTTCCCTTGTCACATATTCCAATGATTCAAAAAATAAAAATTTAAGGGTTTCAAAGAATACTTTAAATGATTTTGGAGCCATTAGCGAAAATACAGCTTTTGAAATGGCAAGGGGCGTTAAGGAAAGATCCAATGCTAATATTGGAGTCTCTACAACTGGAGAAGCTGGACCTAATTCATCTGAAACTGAAGTGGGAAATGTCTTCACTTGCATTTATTTTTCAGATGATAATTTTTATACTAAGCACTATTTCTTTAGCGGAGATAGAAATAAAATAAGAAGAAGCACTGTCAACAGAGTATTATCTCAAATACTTTTTGTACTTAGAAAAAATTTTAAGGAGTAATTATGAAAGATAGTAATTTAAGCAAAGAAAAACAAGAAGCCCTTCACAATGTTTTGTCAAAAATTGAAAAGCAATATGGTGAAGGATCAGTAATGGTTTTAGGAGACGATGTTAAGCTTGATATTGATTCAATTCCTACAGGCTCACTTGCACTAGATATTGCTCTTGGAATTGGTGGAATACCTAAGGGTAGAATTATTGAAATTTATGGACCAGAATCTTCAGGAAAGACTACATTAGCACTTCATATGTTGGCAGAAGCTCAAAAGATGGGTGGAACTGGTGCTTTTGTAGACGCAGAACACGCTCTTGACCCAGGATATGCAAAAAATCTTGGCGTTGACATAGAAAACTTGATTATTTCTCAACCAGACACTGGTGAACAAGCTCTTGAAATAACAGAGGCTTTAGTTAGGTCTAATGCTGTAGATTTAATTATAATTGATTCAGTAGCAGCACTTGTTCCAAAGGCAGAAATCGATGGGGAAATGGGTGCAGCTCAAATTGGTCTTCAAGCAAGACTTATGTCACAAGCTCTTAGAAAACTTACTGGTGCTATAAATAAATCAAAGTGTACAGTGGTTTTCATAAATCAACTGAGAGAAAAAGTTGGAATTATGTTTGGAAATCCTGAAACAACTACTGGAGGAAGAGCTCTTAAATTTTATTCTTCAGTAAGACTTGACATTAGAAGGACAGAAATCATAAAAAAGGGCGATGAAATGATAGGTAACAGAGTTAGAGTTAAAGTTGTTAAAAACAAAATTGCTCCGCCTTTTAAACAAGCTGAATTTGATATTATGTATGGAAAGGGTATTTCTAGCGTTGGAAATATTCTCGATGTAGCTACTGAAGCAGAAATTGTAAAAAAAGCAGGAGCTTGGTATTCTTATGGTGAAGAAAGACTTGGTCAAGGAAGGGAAAATGCAAAAGAATTTTTAGAAGGAAATCCTGAACTTTTAAAGGAAATTGAACATAAAGTTAGACTTCATTATAATTTAATCCCAGAAGATGAAATCGAAGCTGAAAATACAGATGCAAAATCAGAAAATTTTTTAGAAGATAAATAGGTTGTGATTTTTTGAAATTACTCTATTTAACAGACACTCACATAAGAGGCACAAGCCCACAAAATAGACTTGATGATTACCAGGAGACTTTAAAGGAAAAATTAAGAGAGGTAGCAAGTATTATTAAAGAAGAAAAAATTGACTACGTCCTTCACGGAGGAGATCTCTTTGATAGACCTGATGTCTCTGTAAGCATAGTCTCTGATTTCGCAAAAATTTTCCAAAGTTTTGGAGTACCAATTTATATTATTAGTGGCAATCACGATATTTTTGGTCACAATCCCGATACTCTTGATAGAACTATGCTTGGACTTCTTTGTAATTTAGGAGTCATGAACTTAGTCAATTACAAAAAAATTATTTTAGAAAAGGATATTAGGGTGCAGCTTACTGGTTCACCCTATGTATATTCCATGGATGATGCTTCCAATAGGGAAAATTATATTTTAGATGAAGTGGATAATACTTGCAAGTACTCAATCCACATGACCCATGGGTTTTTAATTGACAAACCTTTTTTAAAAGAGGTTTCACATACTTTAATAGAGGACATAAGAAGCACTAAAGCAGATATAACTCTTGGTGGACACTATCATTTTGGCTTCAAAACAGTTGAGCTAGACAATAAATACTTTGTAAACCCTGGTGCCTTAATAAGAATTTCAAATTCAAAAGCTGAAATCAATAGAAGACCAAAGGTAAATATCATAAGCTTAGCTGATGAAATAAAAATTGAAGACAGATTTTTAAAATGTGCTAAGCCAGGCGAAGAAGTTTTAGATAGGTCTGAAATGGAAAGACATCAATTTAAGGGAATAAAGCTTGCTGAATTTAAGGAAAGTATTGATGCAACCACTAATTATAATAGTTTAGATATTTTTGATTTGCTTTTAAAAATTTCTAAAAGCGAAAATATTTCTGAAGAAGTAAAAAAAGAAGCTTTAAAGAGAGTTGAAGAAGCTCAAATTAATGGAGTTAGTTATTTATGATTTATATAAAAAAAATTGAACTTCATAATTTTCAATCTCATGAATACACAGAGATGGAATTTGACCGAGGACTAAATGTAATCCTCGGCAATTCTGATGTGGGAAAAACTGCAATATTAAGAGCAATAAAGTGGGCTCTTTACAATGAACCTAAGGGCGATTATTTTATTAGACAAGGGGAGAAGGAGGTCTCAGTAAAAGTCACTTTCTCCAATGGCGTTGTAGTTGAGAGAGCGAAAACTCCATCGAAAAATTCATACTTTCTTGTAGATTCTTCAGGAAATGAAATGAGATTTGAAGGCTTTGGTATAGATGTGCCAAAAGAAATCACTGATGTCACTAATATGTATAAGGTTCCCTTGGACAATTCAAACAATAAAACGATTTTAAATATAGCTGAGCAACTAGATGGTCCTTTTCTGTTAAATGAACAGGCATCACTTAGGGCTTCTGCTATTGGAAGATTAATTGGCGTCAATTATGTAGATGATGCTCTCAGAAATGTAGTTAGGGATAATAAGAGAACTAACCAAGAAATTGTTGAATTGAGAAAAAATAGGGACGACCTTAAGGAACAATTAGATGAATTTTCTTATATAAAAGATTATAAAGAAAAGTATGAAAAAATTACAAGAATTAGAAATAAAATAAAAGATTTACAGGACAGACTCGATTTATGTTTTAAATTAAAAGAAAATCTCGATAAAAATAAAATTGAGCTAGAAGAAGTTTCTAATTTAGTTGAAAAGTTTAAAAATTTAAATAAACTAGAGATAGTAATTCCTAATTTGGAAAATTCTCTCTTAAAGAAAAATAATTTTGAAAATCATTTAGAAAAAATCGTAAAAACTGATAGGGAGATTGATTTAATAAAAAATAATTTGGATAAACTTAAATCTTTGGATGACTTATCTTTAAGGGTTTCAAAAATTAGTGAAAATAAAAATAGACTCTTTATTTATGAAAGTTTATACGATAAATACAAGAAAAATATTAAAGAACTTTCAGAAGTTAATAAGGATTTAAAAAATTATAAAAATAATGATGAAATTCAAAGAATTTCTGAAAATTTAGAAAATAAAATGGATTTTTATTCAAAAATTTATAGATACAGAACTGATTTAAATAATATTGATTCTAAGCTTGCTCTAGGTAATAATTACATAAAAAATTTTGACAATAATGATAAAATTGATTTTATTTCAAAAAGTATTGAAGATAAATCCAAGAATCTAAAAATACTAAAGGATATTAAGGGAAGTTTTAAAGATTTATCTCTTAAAATTTTTGAAACAAAGAATGAATTAAAAAATTTAGATGAAAATATAAGGAATTGCACTGCATCTTATGAAAAGACAATTCTTGCTGTGGGGGTTTGTCCTTTCTGTTACAGTAAAATCGATGACGAGTCAATTGAACACATTAAGTACCACTTGAGGAATGATTAAATGAATTACGAAGAAAATTTAAAAAATTTAAAGGATCAACTAGACAGATTAAAAAGTATGAAATATAAATCTGAAGCTAGGCTTGAACAGTTAAACTCACAAAAAAAAGAAATTCTTGCTGAAATTGAAAAGCTTGGCATTAAGCCAGAAGACCTTGAAAGTGAAATTTCTAATTTAAAAAATGAAATAGACAAACTTTTTGACGAAGCCAACAATTTAATGCCTAGGTTGTGATATTTTGGACTTAAAAGAACTTGATTTAAAATTAAATCAACTTAATAAGAAAATCTTAAGCGATGAGGGAAAAATAGAAATATTATCAGAGCAATTAGAAAAAACAGAAAAAGTTTTAAAGGATAGGGAAAACTACAGCGATATTCTCACACAAGTTTCTCTCTTATTCCAAAAGACTTCTGAATTTGCTAGGGAACAATCAAAAAGACAAATTGAGGATACTGTGACAAAATGTCTGCAATTTATTTTTGAAACTGATATTGAATTTTTAATTGAACTTTCAGAAGCAAGATCTGTTCCTGTAGCTGAATTTTTTGTGCAAAGCAATTACCCTGAAGGCTATAGTGTAAAGACTAAGCCTGAAATTGCAAGAGGTGGTGGGGTAGTTGATATTATTTCCCTTGCCCTTCGAATTGCTTTTTTGCAGTTAAATCAGCCAAAATTATCTGGACCACTAATACTAGATGAACCAGGAAAACATGTGAGCAATGATTATGTTTTTAACTTGGGAGAATTTCTTAAAAAATCCTCAAATTTATTTGACAGACAGATAATTATGGTCACTCATAATCCTTATCTTTCTCAAATTTGTGACAAAGCTTTCCAAGTGAAAAATAAGAAGGGAATAAGCGAGGTAAGTGTATACAATCAGTAATTTTTTCTTGACTTTAGCAAGTAAAATTGTTAATATATTAGTGAAAATATGAATTGTTCATATATTACTTTTTATTACTTATAAAGTCAGGAGGATAAAATGATTTACGACTCAAAAATAAAGAGCAAAGAAGTAGACGGGTTATTTGAAGCTATTTTGCTTTTGGAAAATTTAGAGGAATGTTATAGATTCTTTGAAGATATTTGCACAGTTAAGGAATTGCAAGCAATAGCTCAAAGATTACAAGTTGTTAAATTACTTGTAAAAAATAAAACTTATCATCAAATTGAAGGTGAAACTGGGGCTTCAACAGCAACTATTTCCAGAATTAATAGATCTCTAAATTACGGAGCTGATGGCTATAAATTAGTTTTAACTAGATTAAATATTATAGATGAAGACGAAGAAAAAGAATAAGGGGCGACCTTATTCTTTTTTATATGTTTATATTTATTGTTTTATAATTTGTGTAAGTCACAAGTCCTGGCTTCTTTGCGGGATGTCTCTTTACATACATTTTAAAGGTATAGTCCACTTGGATGTTTTGTGACTTTGAAAGAGAGCTATACTTAGCTGCGAGTTTTGCAGCAGTTAAAAGAGAATTATTTGTAAAATCTCTGTTGTCATTTTTTAGGATTACGTGAGATCCTGGTGCGTCCTTAACGTGGAACCAGAGGTCATTTTTTTTCGCCTTTTTATGCGTCAAGTAGTCGTTCTGTCTATTATTTTTTCCTACATAAATATCAAAGCCATCCTCAGTCTTTACTGTAATATAATTTTCATCAGAATCTTTTTTCTTTTTATTATTTTTCTTTTTCTTCTTTAAGTATCCTTCTTTTTCCAACTCTTCATAGAGTTCATCAATTTCATCTGGCCTTTCAGCAAAGTCAATATTAAGTAAAATTGATTCTAAATAAGAAATTTCTGATTTGCCAATTTCAATTTGTTCAGTCAAAAAGCTAGCTGCGTTTTTTAGTTTGGAGTACTTTTTATAATATTTAGCAGCATTAGATGGTCCATCTAAAGTTGGATCTAGGGGAATTATCATCTCTTTCATTTCGTCATAAAAATTTTCCACAGTAACTGAATCGGCACCTTTTTCTATTTTATAAAAGTTTGAAGAAATCAAGTCTGCGTAAACCTTAAATTTCTCTCTATTTAGGGCTACATTTAATTCATTGGCTTGATTTGAAAGTTTTCTGTTTAATTTTTCTATATTTTTCTTTACAAGTTTTTTTAGCTCTTTACTCTTTGAACCAAGACTGTCTCTTAAAAATTTAGAATTATAAAATTCTTCAAGTAGGGAAGAGATGCTTTCAACCTTTATTTTTTCCTTATCATTTAAGCTTTCTAAATCAAGGGAATAGAAGTCTTTAAATAAATCTTCTCTATAAATTTTTATTGGACTAAAATTATTTTCTCTTACAATTTTAAAGATTTTAGAAAATATTTTATCAAGCTCAATAATCTCAGGTTCAGTTAAGGCTGACAGGTTTCGTTTAAAGTCAATATTAGACATATATTCAATTTCGTTACACATCTGTGGACTTATGCCAGTAAAATTTTTTAAGAAAAAAGATTTTATGTTTAAATTTTCCCTTGAATCTTTAATCAAATCACTAATAGAATCTACTTGGCAAGGATCAAGTCCTTCTGAAATATCTTCAGGATTATAAGTTAAGCCTGGTAAAATTTCTCTCACGCTAGATAAATTAAAATTAATTCTCTTTAATGAGTCAATAATTTTCTTTGAATCATCATCAATAAGTATTACATTGGAATGTTTGCCCATAAGCTCAATTATAAGAGCTTTCTTGCTATATTCGCCAAGCTCATCGCGAGATTTAACCAGAATTTTTATAATTCTATCCATTTTATATTGACTTACTTTAAGAATTTGATTGTTCTCAAGATGTTTTCTTAAAAGCATGCAAAATGCTGGAGGATTTTGCGGGCTGTCGAAGATTTCATCACTAAAATACATTCTAGGGCTTCCAGAAATGGATATAAAGAGTCTTTCTCTTTGACCTTTAGCTCTTATATTAATCAAAAGATCATTGTTATTCTGGTAAATTTTATCGATTCTTCCATCAATAACGCGATTATTTATTTCATAAACTAAGTTTTTTACTACTGTTCCGTCTAATGACATTTTATCACCTGAAAATAATTATAACATATTTTAGGAATTTATTTGATGGAGTATAGTTACAGATTTAGATGTCCAAACAAATATATGTTTAGAACATATGTATGTTATAAATTAATGAAAATTTTTAAAACAATTAACAATACAGAATTAGACATAAACAAAAATTTTTATTGGTGGTATAGAAATAAGATCATTTAAGAAAAAAATAATTTGCTGCAAAAATTAGAATTATTAAATTGATTAAGTTTTTTGAGCTTAAAATAATTTAACGTAATTAATTAGTTTAATAAGGATAATATTATATGATGATTATTATTAAAAGCTATTTAAAATAATATCAATGTGTGTGATAAATAAAATAAAAATAATGAGAGCAATATAAATTAAAGATTGATTTAAAAATAATATGTTAAGAACAAAATAAAAAAAATTTGGTTGAAGGTTATGTAAAAAAATATTTTTGCTTGAAGTTTAATGTAAATACTTCAATAATCATTGATTTATTGCCAATATGAGAGAACTTATAAAATAACATATTTTAAGCTAATTTAAATGAAAAACATAAAAAATAGTCACAAAATTATTATTTTGTGACTATTTTTGTCTCTCTTAATTCAAATATTTTCCAATACCCTATCATACCAATAAAACTTTTAATAGAGAAAATTGATATTTTAAAGATTTAAACAAATTAACTTTGCCTTTTATTTTAAAATATCATATAAATCAACTAAAAATTATTGGAAAATAGAATTTGATTCTTTTCCTTCTTGAACTTTTTCTCTTGGAATATTAAATTGATCTAAATATTTATCAGCAGTGTTTTCTTTCTTTATTTCCTCTTCCTTATTATCTTCTTCATAATTATATCTCTTGCCCTTAGTTTTAAATTTACCAGAAATATAAACTGAATCATCTTTCCAATCAACATTAAGACCTAAAGTTTCAGAAATAAATCTTATAGGCACATAAGTCCTTCCATCATATAAAATTGCTGGAGAATCTAAGTTTACAACTGAATCTTCTCCTCCTAAGTTTAGCTTTGCCTTAGTTGAATTAATATCAAGCTCTACAAGGACATCTATGGCACCAATTAAAATTCCACTAGTATTAGTTTCCTTTCTTTGATAAAAATTGATTTGAGCGCCTAAATTTTCAGATATATACCTAATAGGAACCATTACCCTATTAGTGTTTTTGTCAAGGTATGCCCTACCCATGCCTTCTGGTATGCTTTGAAGGTTATTGTTGATATAGATATTTATATTTTTATCAAGAGCGTCCTTAGGCAATTTTCCAGCTGCAAAAACAGATGTACTTAATAGCATAGACATTATTCCAACAATAGCAAGTTTTTTAAATTTTTTCATAATTACTCCTTTATTATAAGTTTTTAAATGTTAATCCTCTTCTTTTACTTTGGCAAGAGGATTTGATTCTACCATTTTTTTAAGGGACTTTTTGTTTACGTGAGTGTAAATTTCTGTAGTATTAACAGATTCATGCCCCAATATCTCTTGTAAAGACCTTATGTCAGCATTGCCATATTGATAAAGCAGTGTTGCAGCAGTATGTCTGAGTTTGTGGACAGAGTATTTATTTGTGTCAAGTCCAGAGTTTTTAATATGTTTTTCAATCATGTGCTGAATCGACCTGTTACTCATTCTCTGCTCTCTCATGGACAAAAATAAGGCGTCATCTTTTATTTGAGGACGAAGCTTTAAATACTCGTTAACAGCATAAACAGAAGCTTCGTTTAGATAGATAGTTCTCTCTTTATTGCCCTTGCCTATTACCTTTAGTGTATTATCATCTTGTAAGTGAGAAATATTTATACCAGCAAGCTCTGAAAGCCTCATGCCACAGTTTAAAAACAAGGTTACAATAGCATAATCTCTTTTTTTATAAACTGGCTTCATTTTTGCCTTCTCAATTGTCTTTAAAAGGTTTAAACTTTGGTCCAAGGTTAAATATACAGGGAGAGTTTTTTCAACCTTAGGCATATCTATATCAATAATTGGGTTTTTCTTAATTACCTCAATTTTAGCATATAAATAATTATAAAAGCTTCTAACTGATGAAATTTTTCTAAATTTTGATCTATTGGAAATCTTTCTTTCTCTCTCTAAAAAAGCATTATAGGCGTATATATCTTGTTTAGTAACACTTTCTAGCACTTCTGGACTTATATCTTCAATGGGAATGTCATTAAAATCAATGGAATCATCTACTAAGTTTTTTCTTCTTTTTATAAACCTAACAAATACTCTTAAATCGTAGTAATATTCTTTAACAGTGTTATCAGAAGATCCTTTAGTTGACTTCATATAATCTAAAAAATCATCAACTAGATTTGAACTTATCAATCTATCACCTCCTACAAAAATAAAAACCTGACACAAGTCAGGTTCTTAATTATTTAGCGTATTCAACTGCTCTAGTTTCTCTTATAACATTAACTTTAATTTGTCCAGGGAAATCTAGTTCAGCCTCTATTCTCTTAACAATATCTCTAGCAGTAATAGTGATTTCCGCCTCGGATATTTTTTCAGGTTTTACTATTATACGAATTTCACGACCAGCTTGAACAGCGTAAGACTTTTCAATACCATCAAATTCATTGGCAATTTCTTCAAGTTTTTCAAGCCTTTGAATATAAGATTCAACTGTTTCGCGTCTTGCTCCAGGTCTTGCTGCGGAAATAGCATCAGCTGCTTGAACTAGAACTGATTCAACACAATTTGGTTCAACATCGCCATGATGTGATTGAATTGCGTTAATTACAAATTCAGATTCGTGATATTTTCTTGCAATTTCAACTCCAATATCAACATGTGGAGCATCAAGGTTTCTGTCTACAGATTTTCCTAAATCGTGTAGTAGTCCGCCTCTCTTGGCAAGTTTAACATCTGCACCAATTTCTCCAGCTAATATTCCAGCAATTTCAGCAACTTCAACTGAATGTTTAAGGTTATTTTGTCCATAACTAGTTCTATATTTAAGTCTACCTAAATATTTAATAATTTCTGGATGAAGTCCGTGAACTCCAGCATCATAAGCTGCTTGTTCACCTGATTCCTTAATAATAGTTTCAACTTCATTTTTAGCCTTTTCAACAGTTTCTTCAATCTTAGTCGGATGAATTCTGCCGTCATTTACAAGTTTTTCTAAAGCTACTCTTGCAATCTCCCTTCTTATAGGGTCAAAGCAGGATAACACAACAGCTTCAGGAGTATCGTCAATAATTAAATCTACTCCAGTTATTGATTCAATAGCCCTAATATTTCTACCTTCCCTGCCTATAATTCTTCCCTTCATTTCATCATTTGGAAGATTTACGACAGCAACAGTAGATTCTGCAACTTGGTCAGCGGCACATCTTTGAATAGCTTGTGCAATTACATTTCTTGCATATTTCCCGGATTCTTCTTTAATTCTATTTTCATTTTCTTTAATAATAAGTGCTGATTCATTAGTAATTTCTTTTTTCAATTCATTGAGTAAAATCTCTTTACCTTCATCTTTGGTAAGACCAGCAACTTTTTGAAGTTCATCTTCTCTCTTTTTAATAAGTTCGTCAACTTGGTCTTCCTTTTCTCTAAGACCTTCTAATTTCTTAGTAAGTTTTTCGTCCTTATGTTCAACTTGAGCAGACTTTTTATCTAAAAGCTTTTCCTTAGAGATAACGCGGTCTTCCATTTCTTTGATTTCAGCTCTTCTAATTTTTGCTTCCTTTTCTTGCTCAGATCTAAGTTTTTGAATCTCTTCTTTAGCTTCAACAAGTAAAACTTTTTTTTGAGTTTGAGCTTGATTTTCAGCATCGTAAATCATCTTTTGTGATAATTCTTCAGCATTTTTGAGTTTACCTTCAGAAATATATTTTCGAATAGCATAGCCAACAGCCATACCAATTATTCCGATAATAACGACAATAATTAAAGTATTAAAATCCATTCATACACACCTCCTATTTAGTTTTCATGTTTCAAATTTTAAAATCATTTTTAGGCATAAGCCTTAAAATAATTGTATATCTTTTAAAAGCATAAGTCAAATAAAAGCGTGTGCATGAAGCTTATCTATTTGTTTTCGTATATTGGTATAGCTAATTTATAACCTGGTTTAATCTCGTAGGGTGAAATATTATTTAATTTTTCCACATCATTAATAAATTTCATCTTATTCTTATATTCATAATTATTTGAAATCGACCACAAAGTATCACCCTTTTTTACAGTGTAAACATCTATTATAGCTTCTTCTTCTCTCATAAAATTTATAGATTCATCTTTTTTAATGATCAACCCAGAATTAAATATAAAAATTATAAATAAAAATAAAAGAACTTTTGGCTTATTAATAATAATTCTCTTCATAAAATCACCTCATTTAAATTTGTTTGAATCAAGTTTAAACACCTGTAGTAAACAAGTGTGTCAAATATAAGTTCTAAACATATGTTACAACTAAAGTTCTATTATGTCAAGGAAATAATACAATTATTTAAACTATCGTTTGAAATACTTGTTTAAGTATGATATTATTAATATAGAAAAATTAGGAGGTAAACCCATGTACGAAGATTTAAACCAAAGAGACCTTGAAATTTTGTTTTTTATTAAAAGATTTATTGAATCTAAGTCCTACCCACCTACTGTTCGTGAAATTTGTTCAGGTTGTAATATTAAGTCAACTTCAACTGTTTATTATGCCCTTGAAAAATTAGAATCTACAAATTATATTAGAAAAGATGCTTCAAAAACTAGAGCTATTGAAATTGTTCCCCAAGATGACGACATACTAATGCTTAAAAAGAAAACTGTGGATGTGCCAATTGTTGGCAGAGTTACAGCTGGTGCTCCTATTTTAGCTGTTCAGAATATTGAAGATACTATGCCACTCCCTGTTGAATTTGTTTCAAATAAAGAACTTTTTATTTTAAAGGTTAAGGGAGAAAGTATGATCAATGCAGGAATTTATGACGGAGACTATGTAATTATTGAAAAGACAAATTCTGCTAGAAATGGAGAAAAAATTTTAGCCTTAATAGAAGATGAAGCAACTATAAAAACTTTTTACAAAGAAAAGGACAGGTATAGACTTCAACCTGAAAATGATAATATGGAACCTTTCTATTTTGACAAAGTCGATATATTGGGAAAAATTGTTGGACTTTACAGAAAAATGAACTAAAAAAAACCCTTACGTTAATATATGTTGTGACCCCATAAAGTTGGACCTAAT
>NZ_KV804707.1:0-496 GCF_001811425.1 Peptoniphilus sp. HMSC062D09
ACTGGCGATAACTTACTCTCCCAGGTCGTTGCCAACCAAGTACCATCAGCGGACTAATGCTTAACTTCTGTGTTCGGTATGGTTACAGGTGTGTCCATTGTCCTATTCTCACCAGATTACACTTAAAAACTAATCTCTCCTTATCTCTTTTGGTCAAGTCTTCGACCTATTAGTACTCGCTAGCTGAATGTATTGCTACACTTACACCTTGAGCCTATCTACCTCGTTTTCTTCAAGGGGTCTTATCTTGCGAGGGAAATCTCATCTCGAGGGGGGCTTCGGGCTTAGATGCCTTCAGCTCTTATCCCTTCCAAACTTAGCTTCCCAGCTATGCACTTGGCAGTACAACTGGTGCACCAGAGGTTTGTCCATCCCGGTCCTCTCGTACTAAGGACAGCTCCTCTCAAATTTCCTACGCCCACGACGGATAGGGACCGAACTGTCTCGCGACGTTCTGAACCCAGCTCGCGTGCCTCTTTAATGGGCGAACAGCCCA
>NZ_KV804708.1:0-232 GCF_001811425.1 Peptoniphilus sp. HMSC062D09
TGGCAGCGACCGATGTCTTTTGTTCTTTCTTCCAAGTCCTCCACTTTGCTGTGAAGCCTGATTCTATCCATTACTGCCAAAATACCTGTTCCAACTGCTACTGCTATCAATACTGTTTTTCTTTTGTTCATCATATATTTCCTTTCTTTTAGTGTGCATTTAATACGCTTTTGGCCAGTGTTCCGCTCTTTAGCATCATTAACCCCAGCAAAACCGCATATCCAAGTATCGT
>NZ_KV804709.1:0-11755 GCF_001811425.1 Peptoniphilus sp. HMSC062D09
CTGGTATTAGGTCCAACTTTATGGGGTCACCACAAAAAGCCTCCAAGTTGTATAACTTAGAGGCTTTTTCATTAGTCAACTTTTAAATTTTAAAGTCCCAATATATTTGGTAAAAATGAAATTATATTTGGAACAAAAGCAAACAATAGTACTGATACCAGTTCAATTATTAAGAAAGGTATTACACCCTTAACTATATCGTTGAATTTTAATCCTGTTATTGATTGCGCTGTAAATAAATTGTAACCGAAAGGTGGGGTAACATATCCTATTACCAAATTAATTACAAATATCATTCCCAAGTGAAGTGGATCTATTCCAAGTTCTATACCAAAAGGAACTAGTACAGGCGCTAATATAATTATTGCTGCTACTGTATCCATCAAAGCTCCAACAAAGAATAATAATATCATTAACACAATTAAGTAAGAATATTTAGTAGTTATAAATGAACCTAAGGCATTGGTTACCATATCTCCAAAATTATTAACTGACATGATCCAAGATAGTAAATTTGCGGCTCCCATTATTATTCCAACCATTGCAGCTGTTTCCATAGCTTTAAGTAATGCATCAGGTAAATCTTTTACTTGTATTTCGTGGTATATAAAAAATCCAAGTAATAATGCATAAACAACTCCCACTGCCGCGGCTTCTGTTGGAGTAAATACACCTGAGTATATTCCTCCTAATATTATAATAGGTAACAATAACGCACCTAATGCTGACCATGTACTCTTTAACAATCTTTTTAAGCTAAATTTTTCTCTATTTTTTAATATTTCTGGTTTATTTTTTATAAGAATAAAATTAACTAATGTTAGTAATAGCATCATTACTATTCCTGGAAGAATACCAGCAATAAACATTTTTGGTATAGATAATCCCATAGTAACTCCATAGATGATCATGGGTATGCTAGGAGGAATTATAGGTCCCAAAGCTCCACCTGCCGCAACCATACCTGCTGCTGTTTTTTTATCATAGCCAGTCTTTGTTAATGATGGTATCATTATCGATCCAATGGCTGCTACAGTTGCTGGACCAGATCCAGTTAGGGCTGCGAAAATAGCACAAGATACAATTGTTACTACTCCTAAGCCTCCAGGTACCCATCCCATTAATGAATCTGCCCAATCTATCATTCTCTTAGAAATTCCTCCCCTATCCATTAATTCTCCCACTAATACAAAAAGAGGAATGGCTAATAATGGGAAAGAATCTAGCCCTGTTGTCATCCTTTGACTGACTAACAAAAGTGGTTTTATTCCTGTCGCTATTAAAAACATACTTCCTGATCCTAAAATTGACAAATACACTGGAAGTCCAATAAAAATCAAAGCAAACATTACAATAAACATAATACCTATCATTTGATCACCTCATTATTTTTTGAAGAACACATATCATACACGCAATAAAAAATTAACAATGCTCCAAATATAGGTGCTGCACCATAAACAAAACTCATGCTAATTCTAAGTGCAGGACTTAATTGAGTTCTAACTGCCCATGCAACTCTAGTTCCATAAAACAAAAGTATCAAACCTATTAATATAGATAGTATATTAACAATTTTTCTTAATATGTCTTGATTTTTAGAGCTTAAGTTATCCGTTATTACACTTACTGTCGCATTACTTTTATTCTTAGTACATAAAATTGCTCCAAGCATATTAGCCCAAATAAAAGTATATCTAGCTAATTCTTCTGTCCAAGATAAAGAAGAGTTTAGAACAAATCTAGTAAAAACCTGAAGAACACAGGCTGCCACTAAAATACTAAAAACAATTACTATTGCAAACTTTAAAATTTTTGTTACAATATTGTATGCTTTTTCCATAAATTTCTCCTTTCTTAGAAATTAAGTTCTTTTCTTAATTTATCTAAATATTCCTTACCTATTCCCTCAGCTCTCTTGTCATAAAAATCTCTAAATGCTTTTTGGAAAGCTTCTTTATCGACATCTCGAACAATTGTCATACCTTTTTCTTCCATCTCATCAAGCATATTAGGCTCTAAACTTGCATTATTTTTTCTTGTGGCTTCACCAGCTTCGATTGCAGCTTCTTTTAGAATCTTTTGTTCTTCAGAATCTAATTTATCATAAATATTTTTTGAAACACAAAGAATTAAAGGTGAATAAAAATGTCCTGTCATGTTTAAATACTTTGCAATGTCTGCAAATCCATTTGTATAAATTACACTAACTGGTATATCTAAACCATCTATAGTTCCCTGTTGCAAACCAGTTATTGTTTCTGACCATGCCATAGGCACTGCATTTGTGCCAAGCTCCTGATATGTCGCTATATAAGTGTCGGTCTCCATACATCTTATCTTCAATCCATGGAAGTCTTCTGGCTTCTTTACTTCATTTTTTAAAGTTACTAAATGTCTAAATCCTCCTTCTCCATAAGCAAGACCTTCTATACCATAATCTTCATATCCTTTTAATATTTCATCTCCAAGTTTTCCACTTAAAACTCTAGCTGCTTCTTTTCCATCTTTAAAAATAAAAGGTAAATCAAAAAGTCCCGCTTGAGGTATGTAACCGCTGATATATGCATTGGTCATTATAGCCATATCAGTTGTTCCTATTTGCATTCCTGTGAACATTTCTCCTTCTTGACCCAATTGTCCAGATCCCTTTATATCTATTACTATATTTCCATTTGTTTTTTCTTTTACAATGTCAGAAAAAGTTTTTGCAAAAATATAGTAGGGATCGTTTTCAACTGGCGCAGTTGTAAATCCAATTTGAAAAACTTTTTTTCCATCATCTTTTTTTGAACACCCTACTAACATTAGAAAACATATTAGCACTAAAGATATTTTTATTACTCTTTTCATTTTTATACTCCTTCCACGATAATTTTAGGCGTTATTTTTAATATCTTTTCAATATTTCTACCATCAACTCCTTTTTCAATAAGAAACTCTATACAATCTACCAAAGATTCAAATGGTGGCTTTTTTGTGTAGTACCCTCTATCTGTAGTAATAAATGTATTATTAAAATCCAATTGATTCATTACATTTAAAAATTCATCTGCACTACAATCTCCATCATCCAAATTTGCCCAAACCTTTTCTATAAAAACCCCTTTTTTACCCAAATCAATTTGAATATCTATAGGTATTTTTGTTCTATTCCAGTCTGGATGAGTTAAAACAACTTTTACATTTTTTTTAATGGCATAATCACATACCTTTAAACTTTCTTCAAAGCTAATGTGCCCTGTAGCTAAAGTTGCATCATATTTTTTAACAACCTCTACAACTTCTTTGAAACTTTTAATAAGCTTACCCTTATCATCAACAACAGATATTCCTTCTCTGTTAAAAAAATCACCTTTCATGTTTCCATATCTCAGTGAATTCTTTGCATCTCTAGTTGGTAGCCATACAATTTTAGCACCCATTTTAAGTGCACTTTCGCATGCGTATGGATTAATTCCACCAACTGTACTATTCAAAACAACTCCACCATAAGCTTTTGTAAAAAAATTGAAATGTGTATTTATTAACTCAGATCTTCCACTTGTTGGTTCATAATGATTTTTAATCAAAACTCCAGCCATTTTATAAGTACTAGCTTTCTTAATTAAATCAATATCATCAATTGTTCTTTTTACATGAGAAGGAGCTGAATGAACATGTAAATCATATGAACCTTCGACAAATTCTTTTATTGAGTTTTTCATAAAAATTCAAACCCCCTTATCTAATATTAACTTTAGCAATCCTTTTCATAAAAATAAAACAAGTATATTTTTAAAATTAACAATATTTAACTTGTTTTATTATGCTTTATATTGATATAATGCTACTATGTAATTAGATTTTTTATTGTTTAATATTTAATTCAAGAAAATAATTGTTATTTTCTATTTTGCTTAATATTTTTATTGTGAGGTGCTTTATGACTCAAAACCAAAAAATTTTTTTATTAGTTGCAGAAACTTTAAGTATAAGTAAAGCTGCGAAAAGAGCTTTTGTAACTCAACAATGTGTCAGTGATCACATTAAAAGAATGGAAGAAGAATATGGTACAAAATTGTTTCACAGGAACCCTTATATGCATTTGACACCTGCTGGGGAAGTTGTTTTTAATTCATTAAATAATATAGAAATGATTGAAAAAAATCTTATGAAAAGTATTTCAGATTTTTCTAACGAAAGAAAAGGTTCTTTTTCTGTTGGTATGAGCACTACAAGATCTAAATTGTTAATACCATTATTACTAAAAAGATATCATGAACTTTTTCCAAATGTTGAGATTTCATTCTTTAGTGGCGATACTAAAATCCTTGAAAAAAATTTATTGCATAACAAACTAGATATTTTTCTAGGAATAAATACTAGTTTAAATTTAGGTCTTCATATTGAACATGTTTGCGAAGATTATTTATATCTAGTAATAAATAAAAAAATGTTTATAAATAATTTCTCACAATATGATTTAAAAAATTTTAGAAAAGGTGTTGATTTAAAATATTTTCAGAATATCCCTATGACTTTTTATAATGAAACCGGTGCATTAAATACACTGCTACAGCAGCACTTAATAACCCATGGAATAGAATTGAATAATGTTGTGTGTCATACTAGCGAGTGCGATGTACAAATAGATCTATGCCTAAACAATGTTACATCTGCAATTGTTCCAAGAATGTTAGCAAATAATTTTTTACAAAATGATGAAATATACTTTTTCCCTATTAAAGATTTTAATTATCCTCTCCGAGTTGATATTGTTTCAAATCCTTATTTGGAAAAACCATTATACTTAAAAGCTTTTATTTCATTATTAAAAGAAGAGTTACTAGAATTTTCAAATAATACTTTATAAAAAAGAATCGCTACAAAAGCATAATTTTACTTTTGTAACGATTCTTTTTTTAGATTCCCTTTGTGTAAAGGTAATAAGAGTAAATTGCAGGAATTATTGCACCAAGAAAAAGTGGAACTAAAAACACTATTTCACTTTTTAAAAATACTGAAAGGATTAAAGAAAGACCAACTATTATAAAGCAAATTCCACCAAGTCTGTGAGTCCTCCTCCAATTTTCATCGCTATTTAAGGTCCAAGGAAGTTTTATGCCCATAGTGTAATTCCTCTTGACCTTTGGCATATAATTTCCAATTGCTATAAAAAGGGCTCCCAAGAAAAGAGATATTATGACTGATGTATTTACCTCTCTACCAAGTCCAGCTAAGACCGTAATAATATAGACTACAGACATGACTATTGGCATGGACATCTTACCTATAATCATTAGAAAATTATTTTGTCCCTCATTTTTTGGGTCATTGTCAAGCATAAAGCAGAGGAATAAATTCATGATAGTTAAAAATCCCGGGGTCATTACCATGGCATCAAACTTTGAGCTGTATTTATCTACTTGACCTTGAAAATTCCAGTGAGTTGGAAGCTCTGCTGGCATTTTATTATAAAATAGGGCATTAAAAATTATTACAATTAAGATACATACTATTAATGAAATTATACTGTTTTTCCTAAATCTAAATTTATTTTTCATTGTCTTCTCCTCTAAATTTTACTATCCAAGTCAGTATATCTTCGAATACTGAAGTGTTTAGTTCGTAATAAATAAAATTCTTCTCTTTAGTTTCGTAAATCAAATCCTGGTCTTTTAGCATTTTTAGATGATGGGATATTGTCGCCTTGGATAAATCAAAGTTATCAGCAATCTCTCCTGCATTCATCCTCCCATTTCTTTTTAGCATATTTAAAATTTCAAGCCTTACAGGATCAGATAGGGCCTTAAAAGTATCAGAAAACATGTTTCACCTTCTATGTCTATTTCGATAATTATCTAAACTATTAATTTTATTATATAAAATTTTTTACAAAATTCAAGACTATTTTGATTTTTTTCGAAGTAGTTTTTTTTTAATTGAGGGGAAAAATTTCCCGGATTAAAAATTAATTACAAACTCATAATTTTTTCTTGGCTCATATTTTTTTCTTGATCATAAAATTTTTACTGTTTCATAATTTTTTACCGATTCATAATTTTTTCTTATTCAAAAAATTTTTTTCCATTAAAAATTATTTAACGAATCCTAATTATTTCGCCCTCAAAAATTTTAGCAATTAAAAAATTTTTTCAATTAAGAATTTTTTTAAGTCACAATAATTTCTTCCCAAGATTATTTCTTTTAGTGAAATACTTTCCAGTATATGATATAATTTTAGAGGAAGGTGAAAAAATGATCCAAAGTTTAGTAAAAGCAGCCAAGGTTTTAGACATATTAAAAAATGAAAACCGAGAACTTACAATTGCAGAAATTTCTGAATTTTTAAATATACCGCCAAGCACAGCTCATAGAATTTTGTCCACCCTAATCGAGGTGGGCTATGTATCAAAGGACGAGAGGACCCACCTCTATGCTCTTGGACCTGCCCTTATCCCTCTTGGCATAAAGGCATCCTCAAAGCTAGATCCACAAGCTGTGGGAAAATCTGTCCTAGAAAATTTATCTGAAATCACCATGGAAGATTCCTTTTTTATAATAAAATCTGGTGACAAGGGGCTAATGCTTTCAAAGTCTGAAGGCAAGCATACCCTAAAAATCGTAGAAAATTTTGGAATAGAAATAGATTTACACAAGGGGGCAATTAGAAAGACAATCTTGGCCTTTCAGCCCAAGGAATATATCGATTATTACTTAGAAAAGGATCTTTCTGACTACTTAGACGCGCCAGTAGATAAGGCAGCCTTAAAAAAAGATTTAATAGACATTAGGAACAAAAAAATTTCTGTTTCCGACTCGGAATACATTGAAGATGCCATTGGCATTGGAGCTCCAGTCTTTAATTATAAGGAGAACCTCGTGGGAGCAATTGGCGTAGTAATTCCTAAGGAAAGAGTTACAGAAGCTACAAAAAAAGAATATATAGAGGCAGTGAAAAACTGCGGCATAGAATTTTCAAAAAATCTAGGATATTCTGAAGCTTAATATTTTTATTATTATGAGTTGTGTCAAGGGCACAACTTTTTTCTTTGCCTAAATTCTTTTGCTGGCTTAAAATTTTTTGAATTATTATATTTTTGTGAATTTAAATTTTTATGATTTTTTGATTTTTTCATGAAAAATTTAGAAGATAAAATTAAAATTATCTCGTTTTTTGATTTTTTTCTTTGAAAATTTCATAATAAAATCAAAATTTTGCCTTTTTTTGATTTTATTTGCTAGAATACACAAAATTAAGTCAAAATTTGCTGTTTTTTTGATTTTATTTCCCTATAAAATTTTTCAGCCGGGTCTCTGTCTTTTAATGAGATTCATTATTTGTTAAAATGTAGTTAGGAGGTCATTATGCCAATACTTAGTTTAACGAATATAAAAAAATCCTACATAGACGAGGAAACTATTAGAGATGGAAATTTAATAGTGGAAGACCGCGACAAAATTGGCCTTATTGGAATTAACGGCAGTGGCAAGTCCACTCTTTTTAATATAATTACAGAAAATCTCTCCTACGATGAAGGAGAAATTTTTAGAAAAAAAGATTTAAAAATCGGCTACTTAGAGCAACAGCTAAATCTTCATCAAGAAGGCAGCATTTATGACAACTGCCTTTCTATTTTTTCTGATTTAATTGAGCTTGAGAAAAATTTGAGAGCCCAAGAGCATATTATTGCTGAAAATCCAGAAAACTTGGAAGAGGAGCTAAATAAGTATCAAAAGATGCAAGACGAGTTTCATAAGAGAGAGGGCTACTCCTTTCACTCAAGGATTAGGGGAACTTTAATTGGTCTAGGCTTTAGTGAAGATGATTTTGACAAGGACATAAAAACCCTATCTGGTGGGCAAAAGTCACGAGTGGCTCTTGCCATGCTCCTACTTGAAGATGCCGACCTACTTCTCCTTGACGAGCCTACCAACCACTTGGACATTGATGCAATTTCTTGGCTGGAAAAATATTTAAAGGATGTTGACAAGGCAATTATTATTATCAGCCACGACAGATATTTTTTAAATAATATTGTCTCAAAAATTGTCCTCCTAGAAAAGGGCGAGACTAAAACTTATACTGGCAACTACGACAACTACATGAGACAGAGAAAAAAAGATTTTGAAGTCTTGAAGAGGCAGTATGAAGACCAGCAAAAGGAAATAAAGAGGCAGGAAGAAATTATAAAGAGATACATGAATCTTGGTCGCGACAGGTTTATCAAGCAAGGCAAGAGCAGGAAGAAGATGCTGGACAAGATGCAAAAAATTGAAATGCCTGCATCTAATAAAAAGACAAATCTTTCCTTTGCAACCAATAAAACTTCAGGCAGAGATGTCTTGGAGATAAAGGACCTTTCAAAATCCTTTGGCGACCACTTAGTTTTTCACGACTTAAATGCCTTTGTCTACAAAAAGGATAAAATTGGCTTAATTGGTCCCAATGGCGTTGGCAAGTCCACCCTCTTTAAAATTATTGCAGGGGAACTTAGTCCAAGCTCTGGCGAAGTTAAAATTGGGTCTAATGTGGACATAGCCTTCTTCTACCAAGAGCTTGACAACTTAAATTTAGACAAGACTGTCATGGACGAGATCTGGGACGAATTTCCAAAGCTTGAGCATTTTCAAATCAGAAAATATTTGGCAGAGTTTCTCTTTGTAGGCGATGACATTTTTAAAACTGTAGATGAACTTTCCGGCGGCGAGCGTGGAAGACTATCCCTTCTAAAAATTATGTTAAAGGGTGCAAACTTCCTTGTCCTTGACGAGCCAACTAACCACTTAGACATTGACTCAAAGGAAATCCTTGAAGACGCCCTCTTAAAATATGAGGGCACTGTTCTTTCCATTTCTCACGACAGGTATTTTTTAAACAAGACTGTGGACAAAATTTTTGAAATGAAGGAAGACGGCATAAATGTCTTCTTGGGCAATTACGATTATTACCTAGAAAAGACCACTGAAACTGAAAGTCTTGATGATGACTACAAGTCCAAGACAGAAATTGCCAAGGAAAAGCGTGAGGAGAGAGAAGTCCGCAAAAAAAATAGAGCCCTTCGCAAAGAAAAAGAAAAGCTTGAAAAAGAAATTTCAGACACGGAAGAAAAGTTATCCACAATCGATGACAAACTGCAAGATCAAGAGACTTACAGCGATTATCAACTAGCAAATGATTTATCAATAGAGCGCCAAAGCCTTGCAAATACTTTAGAAGACCTCTATGAAGCTTGGATGGAATTGGAAGAAAATTAAAAGATTTCAAAAATTTTTTTCCACAGGACTTTTTGCGATGACTACTTTATCCCCAATCTTATGCACATTATCCACAGGTTAATAAAGGTCTGTCTTGAAAAATAGTGCACAATTCATGCACATTTTGAAAAAATTATCATTAAACATAAAAAATGTCTATATTTTCCAATTATTAACTGGATTTTTACAAAAAATATACAATCTTATCCACAATTCGCCAAAAGTTATCAACTTTTGTGTATAAACGATAAAAGAGCTGCCTAAAAACAGCTCTTTGTCTTATTTATTATTTAGTCTTTTAATCATGTCCTCTGCAGGGTCTAAAATTTCAATTTCTGTCAGTTTTTCAAATTCTTCCTTCATGTAAGGGAAGTGAGTGCAGCCTAAAATTATTGCCTTGGGTCTTCTTTCCATCTTGTTAAAAAAGTTAAAGAGCTCTCTTAGTCCAAGCCTCTTGACAATTTCCTCAGGCGAAGTTTTCTTTTCAATTTCTTCTACAAGGGCAAGGATCCCTATTGCAATTGTGTTTCTAAAAGTTTTTTCTGACAAAATTTTATCTATGCCGTGGGCTGATTTTGAATTTGCTGCCAGGATCACTAGGTCTTCATAGGAAGTGTCAAGATTTCTATAAAAGTCCAAGGGAGTGATGATTTCCATACTCTGACGGCGGGTTAAGCCTTCCACATATATAGAAGCAGAAAGGGAATTGCAGTAGATAAAAATTTTTTCAGCCCCCTCTTTTTTTGCCTCCCTTATTTTTTCTTCAACAATATTTGTCAGCTCTTCTCTTGAATAATATTGAAGGGCGGATTGGTCCTTTGGGTTCTTGGAAATTGGAAAGCTCAGTGGCTCAAAGCCCCTTTTATTTAAAAGGTCCACTCCCATTTTTGTGTCCACATAAGTTCCTGCGAATACTCCTACTTTCATTTTTTCACTCCTTTAAAATAAATCCATTTAAGTTTTTTCTCCAAAATTCTGTAGTTAAGATCCCTTGCAGAATAAATTTCTCCGTCAATGTTATATAAAAAATCTCTGTCCGCTGAAATTTTCCCTGACCTAGTTAAAATTTCTCTCACACCACTTTTCCCAAGGTGGTCTCCCCTCCTGTAGGAAGTAAATAAGCTTGCTATCCTTAGGGGACTCATCTTCTCTGCCAAAATTAAATTTAAAAGACCATCGTCAATTTTTGCCTTTGGTGCTGGGTTAAAGCCATTGCCATAATAAGATCCGTTGCAAAGGGCGGAAATTAAAAAGCTACCAGATAAATTTACTTCTTCATTTTTTTCATCAAGACAGGAAATTTTTAAGTCTACATTTTCCAAATTCATTACAGATTTTACCACTCCGTAAAAATATCCCAGCCTGCCTCCAAGCTTTTTCCTCTTCATTATGTCATAGGCATACTTCAAGACATTGGTGTCAAAGCCAAGACTTGTGACATTGATGCAAATTTTGCCGTTCACTTCTATTAAGTCAATGGGAGCAATTTCATAATCAAAAATATTTTCTAACTTAAAATTATGGTAAGAAAAATTTTTTGAAAAGTCGTTGCCTGTGCCGCCAGGTATAAGTCCAAGAGAAGTCTGGCTCCCGCAAAGGGCAGAGGCAACTTCAGATAGGGCTCCGTCGCCACCCTTTATGTATAAAATTTCGCCGCCCCTGTCCCTAAAGTCCTGGGCAAATTTCACTGTGTCTCCGGCTTTCTCTGTAATTTTAATTTCATCTTTATCAAAATATTTTAAAAGTTCTCTTGCAAAGGCCTTGTCATAGGACCTGCCAGATTTAGAACTTATTATAAAAAGCTTTTTCATATTCACCACTTATAATTAATTATATTATATGGTGAAATTTATTCCAATAGAGTTCTTTCGTGGCTTTTTGGGTAAAAACAAAAAAGGAGGGATATTATGAAATGGAAAGGAAGAAGGCAAAGTTCAAATGTCAGCAGAAGTAAAGGTGGCGGAGTAGCCCTTGGTGGCGGTGGACTTCTAGTGGCACTAATAGTTTTTTTACTTACGGGAAATCCAATGGACGCAATTCGCTCTGGCTTTGGAGGCACAGAGCCTTCTACGACACAAAATTATGAACTTTCACAAAAGGAAGAGGACTTATACGATTATTCAGCCGTAGTTCTTGCAGATACAGAGGACGCTTGGCATGAAATATTAAAAAATGAAGGTGTAAATTATAGGGAGCCTCAGCTAAAGATCTTTAAGGGTCAAGTGAAGTCTGGCTGCGGCCTTGCCAGTGCAGGCATGGGACCTTTTTATTGCTCAAGAGATGAGGCAATATACATGGACCTATCCTTTTACGATTCACTTATAAGAGACTTTGGTGCAGATGAGGGCGACTTTATCTTGTCCTATGTAATTAGCCACGAGGTTGGTCACCATGTCCAAGAAGTGACGGGAATTATGGACCAGTACCAAGAGCTTATGGGAAAACTTTCTGAAGAGGAGAGAAATGCGCTGACAGTTAGACTAGAATTGCAAGCAGACTACCTAGCAGGCGTCGT
>NZ_KV804709.1:11855-22782 GCF_001811425.1 Peptoniphilus sp. HMSC062D09
ATATCAGCTGCCTGGTCCATTGGCGACGACACCTTGCAGAAAAAAGCTCAGGGCTATGTGAGACCAGAGTCCTTCACTCATGGATCCAGCGAAGAGAGAACTCGCTGGTTTAAAAAAGGTTACGAAGCAGGCGACCTTTCAGCTTGGGATACTTTTTCTGCGAAAAATTTATAAAATTTAAGAAAGCAAAAAGACTGAGGATTAATTTTCCCCAGTCTTATTTTTTAGCTCTATAATATCTTTCGGGGAGTAAATCTCTAAATGAAAAGAGAGACTCGAGTTAACGAGTCTCTTCAATATTTGACATAGAGTCATTTTTATTCATATTTCTTATTGGACAAATAATTATGATATATTAGTAATTGTATTTTCCCAACATGTAATCATAAACAATTTTGGAAATTTTTGAAATAGCTTCTATTCCTTCATAATCTTCTGATAGTTTTTGGCTATATACCGCTACAACATATCTTTCTCCTTTTGGAAGAATGAATATCCCAACATCATGTTGAGTTTTCCATAAATCACCAGTTTTATTAGCTACCATTACCTTGCCTTCATCTGGAAGTTCATTTGTAGCATTGGCATCATATGATGTCACAGCAGGTATAAAATTAGGTAGTTTTTGTCTAAATTGTTGAGTTTTTAATATTTTAATAATAAGTTCTGATGATTTTTTTGAAACACATTTACCTTCAGCGATTAATGTTAGAAGTGTTCCCAAGTCTTTAGCAGTAGTAAAATTATCCAAGCCTTCATTTAATGATTTTAAATCAAGCATTTTACGCTGAAATTTTGTATTATTTAATCCAATACTTTGATTAAATTCATTAATCTTGCCAAATCCTCCGACTATATCTATAAGCTGATTTGTTGCAATATTGTCACTAACAACTAAAGCTAAATTTATGAGATTTAATATTGTTGGTTTAAAACTTTTGTCTAAATTTCTTATAACCCCTGTTCCACCAACTCTATTTTCAAGTTTGATATCTACTTTATCATTGATATCAAATTTGCCTTCTTCATACTCTTTTAAAACTAGAGCAACAAGTGGAATTTTTATTGTGCTAGCGGCACAAAAAATAAGATTTTCATTTATCATGACTTTGTTGTGATCTTGTATATCTTCAAAATAAACTCCAAATTCACCTTCTACATTATTTAATAAAGAACTAATCTTTTCATTTAACATTTTTAAACTCCTATAAAAAGGTTCTTTTAAACTGAATATTAATCAAAAATATCGTCATTAACTTCTACACCAAGACCAGGTTTTTCTGGAACAGTTAAACATCCATCAACTAAGTCATATTTTTCTTTTATAATATCATTTTTATGAAGAATATTTCCTAAATAAAGATCGTTAGGAATGTCAACATATTTTGAACTTGCGACAAAATGCAAACTAGCTGCTGCTCCTAACCCAACTTCAAGATTACTTCCAGCTGTAGCATGTAATCCATTAGCTTCTAAATAGTTAGCAATTTTTTTTGCTTGTGATAAACCACCAACTTTTCCAACCTTTATGTTGGCAATGTCACAAGCATCGTTGTTTACGACATTTACTACATCATGAAAGTTAGAAATGGATTCATCTGCCATTATAGGGGTATCTAATCTTTCCCTCAACATTTTTAACCCTTTAATGTCGGATCTTTTTACTGGTTGTTCAATACTTTCTAAGTGAAATTCTTCCAATTTTTTAAAAGTTGTTAAAGCTGTTCTATAATCATAACCTTGGTTAGCATCCAATCTAATTGGGAATCCATATCCCAGTTCTTCTCTAACTTTAGTTAAAAGTTCGATATCTCTTTCAGGGGAAATACCAACTTTAATTTTAATAACTTTATATCCTTCAGATAATCTTTCTTTTGCTTCTTCAATAGAACCCTTTAAGTCTTGCATTCCAACAACCCAGCTGAGTTCTATCTTATCCCTGTATTTTCCACCAAGTAATTTATAAACTGGTACATTTAAAGTTTTACCCATAAGGTCATATAAAGCCATGTCTATCGCTGATTTAGCAGCATAATTCCCATATATTGCCGAATCTAATTTGTCGTGAATATTATCTATATTAAAAATATTTTCTCCTATAATAGATGGTCCTAAGTATCTATTTATTGCTAGCTCCATTGTATATCCAGTTTCTCCCATAAAAGCTGGTGAAGGAGAGGCTTCTCCATATCCTACAACACCATCTTCTGTCATAATTTTTACAATACAGTGGGGTCTAGTGCTTTGTTCATATAATGATATTTTCCAACTTTTTTTAAGTTCAAGTTCTACAACTTTTACTTGAAAATCTTTTATAATGTTTTTCAAAAAAAACCTCCTTTTTATTCAAAATATTTTTCTGCTACCTTTGCGAACAAGTATGAACCCATCCATAAGTTTTCTTCGTCAATATCAAAAGTATCAGAATGTAGTGGCTCATGATTGCCATCAACACCAAACCAAATAAATGAACCTTTATATTTTTTTAAATAGTAACTAAAATCTTCTGCAATTGTTGAAATCTCACAATCTTCATTAACTTTATCTTCACCAAAACAATCTTTGGCAACAGTTTTTATAAATTCAGTAGCTGTTTTATCATTAACAACAACAGGATAACCCCTCTTATATATCAATTCACACTGGCATCCATGCTCGATTTCTTTAGATTTAAGAATTAGGTTTAGTTTGTTTTCGATATAGTCTCTAACATTTTCGTCAAATGTTCTGACTGTTCCTTCCAATTCACAATAATTAGCTAGTATGTTATATCTGGTACCACCAGTAATTTTACCAACTGTAATAACAGCAGGATTTAGTGTGTCTATATTTCTGCTAATAACTGATTGAATTTCTTGAACAATTTGAGAACCAATTAATATAGAATCTACTCCAAGATGAGGTTTAGCAGCATGCGAACTTTCACCATGAATTTTTATATAAAAATGATCAGAAGATGCCATTGTCGGTCCACTCATTATTCCAAAAGTTCCACCCTTAATAAAAGGCCACATGTGAAGGCCAAATATATAGTCTAAATCGCCTATTTTATTGGATTCAAGAACCCCCTGGGAGCCACCTTTGGGTGATGCTTCTTCGGCAGGTTGAAATATTAATTTTACCTCTCCATCAATATTATCTTCATGATCTTTTAATATCTTTGATAAACCTAGTAATATTGTAGTATGAGCATCATGTCCACAAGCATGCATTATACCATTGTTTTTTGATTTGTACTCATAATCATTTTTTTCCGTTAAAGGCAAAGCATCCATATCTGCTCTAAATCCTATTGTTTTATTTCTTTTCTTACTTCCTATGGAAGCTATAATAGCATTATTATAAAAATTAGATTCATATTTTATTCCCCAATTATCTAAATATTCTTTTATTTTTATTGAAGTTCTATTTTCTTCATAAGATAATTCTGGGTACATATGAAAATCTCTTCTTATTTCTACTAATTTATTATTAAAATTTTTAACATCATTTTTATTAATGTTTATTTTATTCATCTTTTCCTAAAACACCTTCTGTTTTTATTAATTCATGATAACTTGTAGGTCTTCTATGATTGAAAACATGAATTAAATCTCTAGGCTCCTCTATCTCTTTCAAATCAATTTCACCATAAATAATTTCTTGTTGGTCTGTACCTTCTGCAACAATTTTTCCCCAAGGATCAATTATTATAGAGTGACCGCAGTATGTTCCCATAGGACTTTCTCCTACTCTATTACAAGCAACTACAAACAATTGATTTTCAATAGCTCTTGCCCTCAATAAAGTTCTCCAATGATCTACTCTAGGATTTGGGAAGTCTGAAACTACGAAAATTGCTTCTGCTCCTTTTAATGCATAGGTTTTTGCTAATTCGCAAAATCTAATATCATAGCAAATCATTAATCCTATTTTGCCAAATTCAGTTTCTATTAAATCAGTTTTTTCACCATGTTTATAAGCTACATCTTCATCCATGTCAGAATATAAGTGCATTTTGCTGTAATCTCCGACAATTTCACCTTCTCGATTAATAACATAAGTCGTATTATAATTATCTCCATTAACTTTTACACTTATTGATCCTCCAACTATCCATACTTTATATTCTTTAGCTTTTTCTCTAAGAAAAGTTAAAGATGGACCATCAAAACACTCAACATGTTTCTCAATTTCATGAAACATTTTATCCGAAAAGCCGCTTGCCCAGTCTTCAGGTAATAATAAAATGTCAGGTTTATTTTCGACTTTCATCGCTTTTTCAATTAGTTTTTCCACATTCTTATAATTTTTTTCTGGTTCTAAAAAATGTATATTAGTTTGTAATAATGCTATCTTCATAAATTAATACCTCCATTTTTTACATTTTTGAATACAATAACGCTCTAACAAATACATAAATGAATGTTATTATGGTTAAAACCCATCCATTTTTCAACATGGCTTTAATATCCTTAGATCTTGCTAATCCCATTTGACCTACCATATCCACAGTAGGAGTTACAAAGAAAGTTATTTGACATGAAACTAATATTACTAAAGCCCAAATAGGCATTTGAACATTAAATAACATAGCTGTAGGGAAAAATATATCATGGGTCATTTTTGCTTGTGCTATACCTGCTCCTGATACTGCAAATACTCCTATTGCTGTAGTAATCATTAAGAAAGCTACCACTCCACCTTTATCTATAAGAGGTTGCATATATCCTGCTAATGCATCAAATGCTCCTGATTCTGCAACATAGTTTAAAAAAGGATCAAATAATACAAACATGAAAAACATCCAGAACATTTTAGAAGCACCTCGAACCATTGTAGTAAGGCCTTCTCCAAATCCTAAATTACCAGCTATAGCAGTTGTTAATGAGCAAACGATCATAACTAATATTGCATATGATGCCCCTGCCTTCATAATTATTCCATAAGTAAGCATTGCTACCATAGTTAACACAAATACCAATGTTGCTCTTTTGATAATAGGTGTTGGCGTAAAATCATCTTTTAAAGCATCTTCTTTAGAATATTGAAATTTTCCTTCTGTTAATTTTTGGGTTCTAATAGCCATAAAAAGTGTTGAACCCCAAACAATAATCGCTAAAGGTATTCCTGCTGATTTCATATATTGGGTATATGACAATCCTGTTAATCCCATAATAGTAACTACTGGTGGAACAAATGGTCCTATGTATAGTCCTGTTGCACCTGCTCCATGAAGAATAACTCCCAATGTATTAGGCGTAATTCCTAGACTAGCAACTATTGGTATAAGTATAGGTGCAATTATTGCATTAGCACCTGATAAAGTACCTAACATACTAACTAATAAAGTAGAAATAACCATAGAGATTATTATTGCTGCTTTTTGTGATTTAATATTAAACCTATTTACTACAGTGTAAACTATATTTTGTGCTACACTTGTCCTAGTCAAAACTTCGCCTAACCCTGCTCCTAAAACTATAATAAAACCTATTAAGGATAGGAAGGAACTTAGAGATCCTTTCAAAGTTTCAGCAAAAGCTAAAGGGGTTTGTTTCGTCAAAATGGCTCCTAGAACTACACAAACAAGAACTGAAACATTCATATCTTTTCCACGCAACATTAATATTATATATAATACTAATGGCAACAAACCTAAGATAGGCGGCAAATTAAAAATCATTACAAAAATCTCCTTTCCATTTTATTTATCTTCAATAACATCTAAATATAAGCCTAAACTGTTAGATATTTCGTTATGTTGATTGTAAAACTTAATACTTCTTTCGCTATTTAAATTTGCAAAATACAGAACTAAAGCATTTATAACTACAATAGTTGATATAATTGTAAATGTTTTGGAACTATTTCTAGCTTCTAAAACTATATCTGAATATTTAGATAATGGAGAAATTTTAGAATCTGTAATAGAAACAACTTTAGAATTTTGCTTTTTAAAATATTTTAGTATTTCGTAAGTAAACTTTGTATATTTTGAATAACTAATTGCAATTAAAATATCGTTTTCATCAGAACCATTTAATTTAAAAGAAATGTCATCATTCGAATTTTCTAACAAAAAAACATTATTTGAAAACTCTCTAAGCATATAGTATAAAAATAAAGCTGATGACTTAGATGTTCTAGAACCCAAAATAAAAATATTTTTTGAAGAATTTAATAATTTTGATGCCTCCTTTAATTTTTCTTCCAATTCTTTACTATACAAAACATTAAGAGTATCTAAGCTGTTTGATAATTCACTAAATAAAAATTTTTCATCTTCCTTTTGTAAATTGCTCTTTATTTCTTCAAAAGACAAATGATTTTTTTTTGTAAATTGTTCAAAATCTTTTTGAAATAAATTAAAATTCTTATAACCTAAGATTTTTGAAAATCTACTTATCGTAGCTTCACTAACACCTATTTCTTCCTTTAATTCATTTAGATTTCTTAGTGGTATTAAATCATAGTTTTTTAGAATATATTTTGCTATTTTTTTGTTTGATCTAGAAAAAGAATTATAATTTTCTTTTATTTTGTCTAAAACATTTTCCCCCAAAATTTAACCTCCTAACAATTTATCTTTATACCAGTATATGAAAGTTTTTTTTTTAATTGTCAATCGTTTTTGCAAAAATTTTTTCATTTTGTTTATTATGGTACAGCAAATATATAGTATATTATTATATAAAAAGGCTCTATAATATCTGTTGGGGAGTAAATCTCTAACATATATTTTTATAAAATTGGGCAAATTCGCAAGACGCCTAGTGGTTTTGTTTGCTATACTTTTTTTTAGTTATTTTAGTTTTGATATTCTATTAGCATCTAAGTATTGATTTTTAAATGAAAATAGAGACTCGAGTTAACGAGTCTCCCCAATATTTGACATAGAGCCATTTTTTTCTGTTCTTATTTTTATAATTTCAAGAATAAATAAAATTATTATTCCAATAAAAAATCCAAGTGGGCTAAAGGTATCTCTAGTAAGTGGTGCATTTCCACCTATAGTTGTTGGACCCATGACTATGGCATAAAGAGAGCCCACCATCATGCCGATGATGAGATAGATCATCTTGTCCCTGGTCCTCCTCATCCTATCTCTTATGACTCGAATGGACATAAAAATTCCAAATAATATGCCAAGAGACATGACAAAAAGTGGCAAAATTTTTTCGAAATTAAAGCGAAGGACTTCCCCCACAGCTTCCACAACTGGTATGTAAACTCCAGCTATTAGTAAAATAGATGAGCCAGATATGCCAGGTAGGACCATGACAGAAATTGCCAGAGCCCCTGCCAAGAATAAATAAAAATACTCAAAAATATTGGGCTCTATTAAGTCAAAATTTCCAATGAGCCTGCTCTTGCCACGAAAATAAACTAAGAGGGCAACTACAAGAATTCCAATAAAAATAAAATAAAAATCTTCCTTGTGGTCCCTTAAAATTTCCCTTTCGCTATTAATAACAAAGGGCAGAGACATAGTCGTCAGTCCCAAAAAAACTGATGACATAAAATAAATTTCACTTTGAAATAATTCTGACAGGAAAAAAATACTCAAAAGGAGTCCAAAGACCCAGCCCAGACCAAGCTTTAGGAGATAAAAAAAGGCGGGCTTTCTCTTATTTTTCTCTCCCTCAAAAAAGAGGTGGAGAGCTTCTATAAATTTATCATAAAATCCAAGTATGAAGGCAATAGTGCCGCCGCTCACTCCAGGAACGGAGTCGGCAAGAGCCATAATCATGCCGTGAAATATATCAATTAACATAAATCCTCCAGTCCTTTTATGATAACACTTAATTTTTAAAAATAATAAAATCCTGGAAAATTTTACAAATATTTAATAATTTTTATTATTAGTAAATTTTTTATATTTTGTGGCAATATACTATAATGAAATCAATTAAAATATATTTATATCTTCTAGAGAAAACTATTTAAGCTTAATTCCAAAAAGGAGGAAAAATGAATTACAAAAAAATTATCGAGGACTTAGTTTGTGCAGCACTTGGCGTTATACTTGTAACTTGGACAAAGGATCCTTTTTTAAGTTTTTTTATCTTTTTAATCCTCATTGTCCTTTACAAATTAATTAGAGCTTATTTTTCTAAATAATCTAACTTTCTACATAAAAAATCCACTACATTAAGTAGTGGAAAATTATATAACTTATAAGGCTTCTCTGTCTTCTCCTATTTCATCATAAATGCCTTCGATATTATCTAAGTAAATATCAGAAAGTCTTGCAATATAGTTTGGTCCCACTATAACAGCTGCAATTGCTGCAACTATTAGGGCAATAAAGGATACTGTCAAAATCTCTGGCATAGACTTTGCAGGAATTATCATGACAAGTGCCACAATCGAAGAAATAATTGTAACCTTAAATATTTTTACGCCCATGATAAAAGTTTCAGAAAATAACTTAAAGCCTGCCTTTGTAATAAGTTTTAAGCAAGTAAAAAAGGGAAGGTCCCTATATCTCTCATCAGCCATGACAAAATTTGAATAGGCAAAAATAAGTGAAAGAAATACTGTTACTAAAATAAATAAAAGTGAAGCTAATAAAATCCCTCTCATGCCAGCATCAGTTAATACAGCCCCAGTTCCTGATGTTAGAGCTGAAAATAAAAGTGCAACAGAATTTATTAGACCAATTAAAATATTCATCAAGAAGACTTTTCCCGTAATTGTCTTTATTCCTCTAAAATATTCACTGAAGCTTCCTTCTCTATTATATAAAAGACCTCTACAGATTATGTAATTAATGATCCAAGCAAATATCGTTCCAATTACAGCAAGATTGCCGTCATAAATATTTTCAAAAACTCCCGCTATAATTCCACTTAAAATCATTAAAAGGATAACTGAACCGTAATTAAATTTTCTCATTGTGACCTCCTATCTATGTCTGTTTTTATTTTAACACAAAAGATATTTTTAAAAAACTTATTTATATTAGGCCTTGCTTTGGGTATATAAATAAAAAAATAAAATAAAGGAGGAAGTATGAAAAATATAAGTATAAATGAACCTGTGGCAAGTCTTGTGGAAAAATATCCTGACTTAAAAAATATCTTAAAGGATATTGGTTTTAGTGAAATTACAAATCCCTTGGCACTTTCTAGTGTCGGAAAAATTGTTTCAATAAAAAAGGGAGCTGGAATAAAAAATATTGACCTCGACATAATTAGGGAAAAATTGCAGGAAGGGGGCTTTAATCTCATTGAAGACCAAGATCCTCAAGATAATCCTTCAGATGAAGGCAAGAGGCTTGAGCTTTTAAAGTCCTATATTGAAAGAGTTTCCAAGGGCGAGGACCTGGAGGCTGTTAGAAGTGACTTTGTTAAAAATTTTAAGGATGTTTCTTCAAATGAAATTGTTGCGGCGGAAGAAAGCCTAATAAAAAGTGGTCTTCCCCTTGAAAAGGTTCAAAAACTTTGCGACATCCACTCTGCCCTCTTCCACGAAAGCAATATTATAGACGAGAGCCAAAAGGACCTTGAAAAAATCCCTGGCCATCCCCTAAATATTTTAAGCTTAGAAAATAAAAAAATTAAGTCCTTGGCTGATGGGGTTAAGGAAGGTGAAGACAAGCTAAAAAGGATAAGTGACCTTTTAAAAATAAATTCTCACTATGGAAAAAAGGCTGGACTCATCTACCCTCTTTTGAAGACAAAGTACAAGATAAGTGGTCCAAGTGATGTAATGTGGGCTGTTGATGACGAGATAAGAAGGGACCTATCAAAGATTATTAAGGCAAATTCTTATAACCCAGAGGACCTCAATAAAATTTTAGACAGGGTTTATGAAATGATTTATAAGGAAGAAAGTATCCTATTCCCACTTTTAAAGGAAAACTTCACAGAGGAAGAGTGGAATAAAATCTATGGCGACCTTGGGGAGTATGGACTAGACCTAGTGGGTGAGCTTCCTCTTTGGAAGGACTACAAGCCTAAAGAAATTTCCCCAAAAGAAAAAATTTCTTCTGGAAGTCTAGACTTTGAAACTGGAAGTTTAAAGCTAAATGAGGCCATGCAAATCCTAAGGACCCTTGATGCCGAGCTTACCTTTATAGATAAGGATGACTTGGTTAGATTTTATTCTGAGGGGGAAGACAAGATTTTCCCTAGGCCTAAGTCCTGTTTAAATAGGGATGTAACTTCTTGCCACCCTCCAAAGGTTGTGCCAATGGTTAAGTCCTTGCTTGATGATTTTAAAAACAAGAGGAAGGACCGTCTGGTGGTGTGCAGGAATATTAAGGGTAAGAAAATTCTTGTTAAGTATCTTGCAGTCTATGAGGATGGGGAATATATAGGCACCCTAGAAACAGTTGAAGACATAAGCCAATACTAAGGAGATTAAAAAAAGCCACTATCAAAGTGACTTTTTATTTTTATAAATCTTCTTCAACTGTATGGGAATAAATCCTCTCATTGTTTTCTTCATAAACATCAGCTAGGCTTGCATGAAATCTTGGTGTTAATAGGAAAAAGGCGATAGCAGCAATTCCACCAAATATAAATGTAAAAATAAGCCCTGCTGGACTTTTAAGAGATAAAATTCCTGTGACAAGGGCTATGGCTCCTGTCAGCAAGGAAATCTTATAGACTCTCACTCCTGCCATAAAACTTTCCTTAAATAATTTTAAACCTGTCCTTAAAATGAGCATAAAAGTGTCAAAAAATGGAAGGTCCCTGTATCTCTCGTCTGCCATAAAAAAGTTCACGTAGGCAAAAAGAAGAGATAAAAGAATTGTTATTAGTATAATTAAAACTATTGCCACTATTAAAACCCTTGTATTATTTATTGCAAAAGGCGTAAATAAAAATCCTGCTCCTGATATAAGTAGGGCAAACATAAGTAGGATAACAGTTATAACTCCCACTAAGATGTTCATCAAAAAGACCTTGCCTGTCATAGTTTTTATTCCCATAAA